>NZ_CP044974.1 GCF_010104355.1 Hydrogenophaga sp. PBL-H3 | reverse complement strand
GAATGCCCCTCCTGTCCGCCGACCAGTGCGGCCAGCGCCTGCCGCTCGGCGGCGATTTCTCCGACTTCAAGCTCAACCGCAAGGGCGTGGCTCTCGCTCCAATACTGCCGCAGCAGGGCGGTGCGTTCCCAACGGCTCACGGTGCCGTTCTGCATCGCCTCGGCGACACGCGCCTGGAAGGCGCTGGAGCCGGTCTTGTAGGCGTTCTGCAACTGGCGATAGCCCAGGGCGTCGATTTCCATCGACTGGTAGATCGTGGCGGCTGCGCCGGCCCCCAGGACAAGCAGCAGGGGCACCAGCATGTTGCGGCGCAGCCAGCGTGCGAAGGTCTTCATTGCTCGGTGCCTCCCATGTACGAATTGGCTAGGCCGACCGCGAGCTGTTCCGAGGTTTTGAGGTTCATTTCTTCCAGTCCACGAAGGTAGGGCTTACGACGATGTTCGGCGACACCATCAGGCCGCCCGGCGTGACGTGAACACCAAGCGAGCCGGACACCGGCAGGCCGCCGATGTTGTGCATGCGGTAGCTCGTGCCGCCGTAGTAGTAGGGGCCGCTCGCGCAGCCGCCCAGGGCGGCCAGCAGCAGCGGCAGGATGGCGAGGCGAAGCGTTTTCATCTGTACCCCCTCGGCCGCTACACGTCGGCCTGTTGTTGGTCGGGTTGCCAGCCGGCCATGTTCACCTTGGCCGTGCCGAAGCCGATTTCGCGCAGCAGCTTCAAGGCCGTGCCCGGCTCAACGAACAGGCGCGGCTTGCGGTCGGAGTAGCGCACCAGCACCACGCGCCCGCCCGAGCGGGAATCGGCCACGAGGTAGAAGCCTTTCCCGTGCGCTTCGAGCGTGACGGCGGCAAGGCCGCCCGTCTCGTGCGTGGCGCGGAGCTGTTCAAGGGTCATGCTGTGCATGTTCATCGCGTGGCCCTCACTCGTCCGGGGTGACGTGCTCGATGATGAGGTCGTCCAGCTCGGCGGCGAAGGTGTGCGCGCGGCCATCGGCCGCGCTCGCCGCTGCCAGCTCCCAGGCCAGCGGGCCGGCGCTCGGGCTGTTCAAGTTGTCCTCGATCACGCCCAGGCATTCCAGCTTGTGCATGCCGGCGTCCAGCTCCGGCTTGGCGTGCTCGGCGATGAAGTCGGCGAACTTGCCAGCGCCTGCCGGCGTGAAGTCGTGGATTTGCTGATAGGTGTCCATCGGTGTTCCTCCTGGTGGTTAGCGACGGGACACGGACACGTCCGCGTCCTCGGGGATGTCGAACTTCGAGAAGGCCGCCGCGCGGGCGGCTTCCTCGGTCGTTTCATGGACGGTGCCGAGATAGCGGCCGTCCGCGTACACGTTCCATTCCTTCATTGCGTTGCCCTTTCGTTGGTGACGGAAGCATCGAGGCCTGGCGGCGTGTCTGTCGCCAAGCCTCGATGCGGGTTCTTGCCCGCGAAGTAGTCGGGCCGCGCCTCCAGCTCGCGGGCGATCAGCTCGTCGGCGAACAAGGGCGCGGCCTTCTCGACGCGGCGCGCGAGATTGCGGCGGCGTGCCTGCGCCTTGCGCTCGTCGCTCCAGCGGCGGATTTCGGCCGGCTGCGGGAAGTCAACGCACACGGCATAGCCGGTGCCGGGCTTCCAAAGATCGGCCACCACGGGCGGGCACTGGTCGCCGGCCGGAACCTCGACCGCCGCCAGTTCCAGCGGGCCAGGGCAGGGCTTGTGCGGCAGGCTCCAGCGCAGCGAGTAGCGCCACAAGCCGGCCGGCTTCCTGGTCGTGGTGGACGCGGCCCGCATCATTCGGCCCGCAGCTCGTCAAACCAGCCGGATGCCACGCGCTGGCACTCGCTCACGCTCTCGGCTTCGCCGATGGGGTCGTCCATGTCCTCGGACGCGGCGAGGGTGAAAATCTCGGCCTCGGCGTCGTACTGCGCCCAGGCTTCGCGGCCCAGGTCGCGGTCGGCCAGGACAAGGAAGGGGCGGCCGTTGTGCTTGCTCATGGTCGCCACCTTAGAAGCCCTGCTTCGTCAGCTCGGCGGTCATCGTCTTGGCGACGATGCCGGCCTGCTCGTCGGACAGCGTGCCAGTGATGGCTTGCAGCGCCTGCGCTGCGGCCATCGCCTTGGCGAAGTCGGCGCGTAGCTCGCGCACGGCCTTGGCCTCGCCCGACTCGGCGAAGCGGCGGTAAATGTTGGCCCACTCGCCCCAGGTCGGGGTCATGTCGATGGTTCGCATGGGTAGCTCCTTATCGGCTGATTTGGCGATCACGTTTAACCGTTCTCGATGTCCAAACTATACCATATTGGCAAATAAAAAGGTGGAAACGTGGGACGAAAGGGCAAAATTTTTTTGCCCTGTCTTGGTGACGCGGCCGAGCTGGCCAGGAGCTGCGGCCGTCACCATGTCGCGGTCAGGCGTACCACGTCACGGGGCGCGGCGTGCCGTCCCACTTCGACAGCTCGCCCAGGGTGTGCCAGCCGGTCGCGCGGCGGGTCTTTTCCTTCGCGCCCTGGACGTACTGGCCGGGCTTCGGTGTGCTCTTGCCGGTCATGCTGCCCGGCGCGCTCTCGATCCGGTCGGCTTCCAGCTCGCGCACCGTCGCCGAGCGGCCGGACGGCACGCGCACCACTTCGTAGAACGTGACGTTCGTCTGTTCGTAGCCCCACACGGAATAAACGATGTCGCCCACGGCCAGCCCGTGGCCGGCCTGCTGCCGTTCGCGCTTGCGCGTCTCGATGCCTTCCTCGTACTCCACGAACGACGCCAGCGAACGGTCGCGGGCCTCGGCGCTGCCGAACGCCAGGAAGCGCGCCGGCTTCGACTGGCGGCCCTTGTAGGCCAGCAGCGCGGGGCCGCGCTTGCTCTCGTAGCAGTAGGCCACCACGGCGGCGGCGGGAAATTCGCGGGTTTCGGCGTTCTCGGGGATGAATCGGGCCATGTTGTGCGCTCCTGGTCGTGTCGGGTAGCGGGTGCCCTCGTCGGGCACCCTGCGGGCTTAGTCTTCGTTCGGCAGGCCGATGGTGATAACCGGCTCGCCGGCATCGCCGGGGCCGATGTGCATCGCCAGCGCCACGCGGCGCGGCCGGATGCCTCGGCCCTGCACCGGCACGCGGTACAGCTCGAACACGCGGCGGGGTTGATCGCCACGCACGCGGGCGGCGAGTCGGGCCATATAAATCACGTCCCAAAGGCGGCCGGCTTCGTCCTGGATCGTGGTCTTGCGCTTGTCGGTTTCGGCCGTCCACTCGACGCAATCGGCCCAGGCCGCGCGGGTGATGGCGACGGGCACCGTAAAGCCGGCCTCGCGGGCTGTCTCGCTCACGTCGATCAGGTCGCCGTCCTCGATGAGCTGCGCGCGGGTGTGCGTGTGGATCACGTCGGATGCCTGGAAAAGTTCGTTCATGGTGTGCGCTCCTGGTCGTGCTGTTAGGCGGTTTGGCGGGGGTTGCAGGCGATGCCCTCGCGGCGGCAATAGGCCACGATGTCCGCGCGCTCGGCGAGGCGGTCTTTGCCCTGGCCGAAGGTGAGAACGTCCATCGCGGCGGCGACGTGCGGGGCCATCCACTTGATGGCGGCGCGGCCGTTGTCGCGGATCAATCGGCGGGCTTGGCGGTATTCGGTGCGGGTCATGGTGTTGGCTCTCCAGTGCAATACAAAATCAGCGTGCGCGGCGCTTCGCGTCGTCCAGTCGCTCGGCCAGCTCGGCGTCGGTGATGCTCGCGGCCGTCACCAGTCCGCCGCCGAACTTCGCCCAGCTCATCAGCGACAGCGAGCCGTCGGCCAGCCGGCCCCGGTAGTCCCGATGCGTGTCGCGCCAAACGGTCTTGAATGCGGCTTCGCGCTGCTCGCCCTCGAAGGTCGGCGCTTCGGCTGGCACCAGCTCGACGGTGCGCCAGGGGTAGGCGGTCATCTTGCTGACCATCACGCTGCATTCCTTCTCGGTCATCGGGTAGGCTGTTTGACGCTCGCGGCGGCCCGTCTTCGTGTTCACGACTTCGATGTGAAACAGGACGGTTTTCTGCTGTTCAACCTCTGCTCTGCTAGATGCTTGAGCCGGCTTTTCAAACTGAACTTGTTGGTGAGTCATGTCGCATTTCTCCTGTGGTGTTGAACCTTGCTCCGCTGAGTGCCTTTCGCCGTGATTGCCCGTAGGTGGGCCGGACAGGACGGCGCGGAAAGGGAGAAACCGGAAGCCGCAGCGCAAGCGAGCGCAGCGAGTGCGAACGGGTGAGGATTTCAGGGCTTGCCCGGCCCTTGGAGCGACGGCATGGCTGGACTACCGTCTAGGGCAGGCGAAAGGTGCGCAGTGGAGCAACGCCACCGGACGATGACGACATGCCACCAAGGGCGGGCGCGGAACGCGAGCGCCCTACGGCCGACGCAGGCGGCACAACCAGACGGCCGCGCCGGCTGCGTAGCGGCAAAGCCGCCTTTCTCCACCGCCAGCGGCGGGGGCAGCGTGCATGAACCAGCCGGCCCGGCTGTGTGCAGTCTGCCGACGTGGCGGCAGTCTGCGGGCTTGTGTGCAGCACGGCGACGTGTCGCGGTGTGCATGGACTGGTTGCCCGCTGCGCGGGCCTACACACCGCCCCCTTCCTGCCCTGGGCAGGGTGGGGGAAAGGGCGTCTTCGACGCCAGGGCGCGGCACCATGTCGGCGCAGCCGGCCGAACGGGGGTTTATCCCCATGTAAAGGCAGGCAATGATTGGTGACGCGAACGGGTCTTTGCTACTCAAACTGTCGCCAACTTGCTACAATTTGGCGACTGTGGACGCTCACCTGGTGATGCCAGTTGTCACCAGTTGGGCCGTCCAGCGCCGGAGGCGCTGCCGAGAGGGATTGACGCCCGAATGGGGCGAGACAAGGCCGTGGCCGCAGGCTCGATGCGGAGCACGAAAGCCCGTCCCGGCGTAGCCGGGCGAGCATGGGCAGGGAGCATTTTTTAAGCCGTAATTAGCCGAAACCACTACCAAAATATAGTGTTTTGGCGATACAATGTGAGTCGTTTTTGACTATGACCGACCCGAACGAAAACAGGACGAGCATGAAACTTCCTCCATGTAGTCCCGAGAACAGCATTCTGGAGGGCGATCTAGAGCTGGCCGTACTTCAAAAAACCCTTGACAAGCTCAAGGTGATGGAAACGCCAGTGGGCTTCTATGTCGTCGTTCTCTTGAAGTGGGCTGAGGGAAAAGAGTGGTATTTGACAACCCGACGCGACCGGAACATGCCGAAGGTTTTCAAGGACTTGAAACGTATGAACGATCATCTGCGCGAGGCTTATCCGACCGATAGCTTCGAGCTGTTTCGCAACCAGGAACTGCCGCCGCGACCGAAGTCGGCCAAGCCGGCGCAAAGCTCGAAGGCGAAGCCGGCACGCACCGCGCGCAAGACCAAAAAAGGGGGTGAACACTGACCAAAATATGGTATATTGGTAGCCGTTTCCTCGCTAAAGGGAGTCGGTTACATGCTGGATTTCATGGTCTTGGCGCAGCAATGCGCCCCTACGGTGGCCCCGCAGACGATGGCGGCCGTCGTGCAAGTCGAATCGAGCTTCAACCCCTACGCCATCGGCGTGGTGGGCGGAAGGCTCCAACGTCAACCCAAGTCGCAAGCGGAAGCTGTTGCGACGGCCAAGGCTCTTGAAGCCGCTGGCTGGAACTTCTCGGTAGGGGTTGCCCAGGTCAACCGCTACAACCTGCCGAAATACTCCCTAACCTACGAAGAAGCCTTCGAGCCGTGCGCGAACATCCGCGTCGGCTCGAAGATTCTCGAAGACTGCTACACGCGGGCTTTGCCCCGCACCGAGGGCGACCGGCAACGGGCGCTGCACTCGGCCTTCTCCTGCTACTACTCGGGCAACTTCACGCGCGGCTTCCGGCCTGACAAGGCCGGCGAGCCGTCGTATGTGCAAAAGGTCTTGGCGCAAGCCAACGTCGAGGCAAAGCCGATCCCGGTCGTTCCGTCGATCGCGCCGGGTGCAGCACGCCCGCAGCGCGTGACGGCGGCCGGCTCCGGGCCGGTCAAGGTGACGGCCCAGGGCGCGAGCGATGGGCCGCCTGCCGATCATGCCCCGGTGCTGCTGCGCCGGGCGAGCGAAGCGCCCGCGCAGCTCAAGCCCGTGGTGACAGGCGCATCCGCCGCGGCGGATCTGACTGTCGCCAAGGATGACGCGAAGGCCAGCCAGGGCGAGCAACCGGCGCAGCCGGCGCGCTCGGCCATCGTCTTCTGAGGGGGTACACGATGAAGCTCATGGTCGTGGAAAGCCCCAACAAGGTGAAGAAGATCGAATCCATCCTCGGCGACGGCTGGAAAGTCGTCGCCAGCGTGGGCCATGTCCGCGACCTGCCGAAGCACGACATCGGCCTGGAAGCGCCCGACTTCGCCTTGCAGTACGAATACATCCCTCCGGCCCAGGTACAGGGCCGGACGTTCCCAGGCGGCGAGGAACGAGTCGCCCGCATCCGCGCCCTGTCCGGCAGGGCGGACATGATCTTTCTGGCGACCGATCCCGACCGCGAGGGCGAAGCCATCGCGTGGCACCTGAAAGACGCTCTCGGCCTGGACGAAGGCGACTACGAACGGGTGACGTTCGATGAAATCACCGAGAAGGCGATTCGGGCGGCACTGTCGCAGGCGCGCAAGATCGACGCCGATCTTGTGCAGGCCCAGGAAGCGCGGCGGGCACTGGATCGCATCGTCGGCTATCTGGTGTCGCCGCTGCTGTCGAACATGCTCGGGCAAAACCTGTCGGCCGGCCGCGTGCAAAGCGTGGCCGTGCGACTGGTCGTTGACCTGGAGCGCCGCATCGTGGCGTTCAAGAAGACGAACCACTTCGGCGCGGTGGTGAAGTTCGACGGCGGCGTGTGGAAAGCGGAGTGGGACACGAAGCCATTCATCACCGAGGACGTGCCCTATGTCCTCGATGAAGCCCTGGCGAAGCAGGCCGCAGGCTGCCGCCAGTTCAAGGTGCTGGACTCCGGCACCGACACGGCGCGCGAAGCGCCGCCGTCGTGCTTCTCGACCTCGCTCATGCTGCAAGCCGCGAGCGTCACGCTAAAGCGCGATCCCGAGCTGACGGCGAAGGATGCGCAAAAGCTGTTCGAGCAAGGCGCGATCACCTACATCCGCACCGACAGCGTGAACATCAGCGACGAGGCCATCGCCGAGGTGCGCGCCTACGCCGAAGGGCAGGGCTGGAAGCTGCCGGACGCGCCGCGCAAGTTCAAGACGAAGGCGGGCGCGCAAGAGGCGCACGAGGCCATCAGGCCGGCCCATATCGACGTGCTGGAAGCCGGCGAGGACGAGCATCAGCGCAAGCTCTATGCGCTCATCTGGAAGCGGACGGTTGCCTCGCAACTGGCCGATGCCCGCTACAAGGTGAACAGCGTCACCTTGGAAGCGACCGATGGCGCGAAGCCGTTCCAGTTCAAGGCCAAGGGCCGTACCCTGATTGAACAGGGATGGCGAGTGCTGACGGCGAAGGACGCGGTGGAAGACAAGACGGACGACGAGGCCGAGGACAGCGCCGGCAAGGTGCCGGTGCTCGATGTCGGCAGCGCGAAGCAGGCCGACAGCGGCGAGCTGCTGCGCAAGGTGACGAAGGCACCGCCGCGCTTCACGAAAGCGAGTCTCATCAAGAAGCTGGAAGACGAAGGCATCGGCCGCCCGGCGACCTATCCCGCGATCATGGGCAACATCATGGCGCGCGGCTACCTTGTCGAAGACAAGCGTTATCTGGTGCCGACCGAGACAGGCACCATCCTGGTGGAACATCTGGTGAAGGCCGGCTTCGAGTTCATGGAGCTGGCTTTCACGCGCGAGCTGGAATCGCAGCTCGACCGCATCGCCGAAGGCGAGCGCGAGTACCTGGACGTGGTGGCCCCGGCCTACGATCAGTTGAAGGCCGAGCTGGACGCCATCGCCCAGGGCGGCGACTTCAAGCCGCGCTTCGCGTGCCCGAAGTGCAGCGCCGGGCTGCGCAAGTACCAGAAGCCCGGCAAGCTGCCGATCTGGTACTGCACGAACGACGAGTGCAAGACCTTCCTGGACGACGTGGACGGCAAGCCGGTGGAACGCAAGGAACACCCGTGCCCGAAGTGCTCCACGCCCCTGCGGCGGTACAAGAAGAAGGCGGGCGGCCTGGGGTGGTTCTGCCCGACCGACGACTGCAAGACGTTCATGGACGACGACAAGGGGCGGCCGGTGGAACCGAAGGTTCACCCGTGCCCGAAATGCAGCTCGCCGCTGCGGCGCTTCCAGAAGAAGGACAAGGAAAGCGGCAAGCCCATCAAGGGCGCGTTCGCGTGGTTCTGCACGAACGATGAGTGCAAGACCTTCCTGGACGACGAGAAGGGCCAGCCGGTGGCGATCAAGACGGCCCCTTGCCCGTCCTGCGGCAAGCCGATGTATCGCCGCAAGGGCCAGTACGGCTACTGGTGGGGTTGCAGCGGCTTCAAAGACGGCTGCAAGGTCATCATGGACGATCAGGCCGGCAAGCCTGTACCGAAGCAGGCGAAGGGCGCAAAGCCCGCAGCCAAGGCGACGGTGAAGCGCGCGGCGGCACCTACGCGGCTTGTTCTCAAGACGCCAAAAAAGTAGAAAAACGCTCGCCAAAATATACTATTTTGGCGCGGCCTGTTGTATAATCCGGCAGGCACGGATAACGGGGAGAACATTGCAGCATGAACTAGATTGGACGCTTTTCAACCGGCTTGCCGGCCGGCCTACCGGCTACCTTTTTCTTTCACTTCAGGAGCAAATGAAATGACGACTGCTACCACTTCCAACAACCGCATGGCCGTGATGCTCGGCTTCCTGGTGATGGCCGCGCTGTTCGCGGCCGAGCCGGCGCTCGCGCAGACTGGCGGGCTGGACAAGGTGAACACCTTCATGGACAACGTGCTGGCCGTGCTGCGCGGCGTGTCCATCACGACCGTGACCATCGCCATCATGTGGGCGGGCTACAAGTTCCTGTTCAAGCATGCCGACATCGCCGAGGTCGGCAAGATTCTGGCCGGTGGTCTGCTCATCGGCGGCGCGGCCGAGCTGGCCCGCTACCTCCTGTCCTAAGCGGGAGGTCACGCGATGTCGGCACCAATGGATGACTTCGATCCGCGCGATCCGCTGTTCAAGGGTTGCACCCGGCCGGCCATGCTGTTCGGCGTCCCGTTGGTGCCGCTCGCAGTGGTCGGCGGGGTGGTGGTTCTCATCAGCGTGTGGACGACGATCCTGTTCGCCTTCACGCTGATTCCCATCGTGATAACGATGCGGATCATCGCCAAATCGGACGATCAACAATTCAGGCTCTTGGGCCTGAAATTCGTGTTCCGGGTCATCAACCGCAACAAGAACGGGCGCTTCTGGAAGGCATCGGCCTACAGCCCGATTGCCTTCACGAAACGCAAGTGAGAGGGACTTATGTCTGCCCTGCCAAAACCTAAATACTTCGACCAAGTGAACAATGAAAGGGCGGTTGCGCCCTTCATTCCTTACAGCAGCCATGTGTCGCCGAACACCATCGTCACGACGCAGGGCGATTTCCTGCGCGTGTGGCGCGTGGCCGGCATCAGCTTCGAGACGGCAGAGCCGGACGAGATTCTGCGGCGCAAGGAACAGCTCAACACGCTGCTGCGCTCCATCGCTACCAGCAACGTGGCGCTGTGGACGCACAACGTCCGCCGCCGCACGTCGGACAGGCTCAAGGGCGTGTACGACAACGACTTTTGCCGCGAGCTGGATCGCAAGTATTACGACAGCTTCGTGGGCTATCGCATGATGGCGAACGAGCTGTATCTGACGGTCATCTACCGGCCGAATCCCTCGCGGATCGGCAAGGCGATGGCGAAGTCGGCGCGGCGCACCGTCGATGAAATCCTCAAGGATCAGAAGGCGGCCATCCGCAAGCTGGACGACATCGCCTATCAGGTCGAGGCCAGCATGCGCCGCTACGGCACCGACGAGAAAACCGGCATCGAGGAACTGCGCACCTATGAGGACGAGAACGGCATCGTGTGCTCGCAGGCGCTGGAGTTCTTGAACTTCCTGGTGTCCGGCGAGTGGCAGAAGGTGCGCGTGCCGGCCGGGCCGCTGAACGCTTACCTGGGCACGGCCTGGGTGTTCGTGGGCGCGGAGACTATCGAAATCCGCTCGCCGACGAAGACGCGCTACGCGATGGGCATCGACTTCAAGGACTACTCGGCGCACACCGAGCCGGGCATCTTGAACGGTCTGCTGTACGAGGATTACGAGTACGTCATCACGCAGTCGTTCAGCTTCATGAGCAAGCGCGACGGCAAGGACTTTCTGGAGCGGCAGCAACGCCAGTTGATGAACGCCGAGGACGGCAGCGCGACGCAAATCGCGGAAATGACGCAGGCCATTGACGAGCTGATTCAAGGTCAGTTCGTCATGGGCGAGTACCACTACTCGCTGCTGGTCTTCGGCGAGACGGTCGAGAAGGTGCGCCGCAACACCACGTCGGCCATGACGATCATTCAGGACAGGGGTTTTCTGTCCGCCTTGATCGCCACGGCGACCGACTCGGCTTTCTACGCGCAATTGCCTTGCAATTGGTCGTACCGGCCGCGCGTGGCCGGCCTGACCAGCAAGAACTTTGCGGGCCTGTGCAGCTTCCACAACTTCCGCGCGGGCAAGCGCGACGGCAACCCGTGGGGGCAGGCCGTGACGCTGTTCAAGACGCCTTCGGGCCAGCCGCTGTATTTCAACTTCCACTACTCGAAGGGCGACGAAGACGCCTTCGACAAGAAGGTGCTCGGCAATACCCGCGTCATCGGCCAGTCCGGTGCGGGTAAGACGGTGCTGCTGAACATGCTTCTGTGCCAGTCGCAGAAATACAAGCCGCGCTCGCCTGTCGGCTTCACGACGGTGTTCTTCGACAAGGATCGCGGCGCGGAGCTGCTGATTCGCGCCATCGGCGGCAAGTATCTGGCCGTCAGGAACGGCCAGCCGACCGGCTTCAATCCGTTCCAGATGGAAGCCAACGAGACGAACATCCTGTTCCTGGAGAAGCTGATTCGCGTCCTGGTGTCGGCCGGTGGCGAGCGCGTCACCACGGCGGACGATGCGCGCATCAGTCATGCGGTGCGAACCGTCATGAAGATGCCGAAGGAGATTCGCCGGCTGTCGGTGGTGTTGCAGAACATCACCGAGGGCACCGACAAGGAAGACCGCGAAAACAGCGTGGCGAAGCGCCTCGCGCGGTGGTGCGTCGATGACGGCCACGGCAAGCGTGGCCCGTTCTGGTGGGTGCTGGACAACGCGACCGACCTCATCGACTTCACCACGCACGCGAACTATGGCTTCGACGGCACGCACTTCCTGGACAACAACGACGTGCGGACGCCGATTTCCATGTACCTGCTGCATCGCATGGATTCGGTCATCGACGGCCGCCGCTTCGTCTATTTCATGGACGAGGCTTGGAAGTGGGTCGATGCCGAGGCGTTCGCGGACTTCGCGGGCGACAAGCAATTGACCATTCGCAAGCAAAACGGCCTCGGCGTGTTCGCTACGCAAATGCCTAGCAGCATGTTGAAGTCGAAGATTGCCGCGTCCCTGGTGCAACAGGTGGCGACGGAAATCTACCTGCCTAACCCGAAGGCGGACTTCACCGAATACACCGAGGGCTTCAAATGCACGCCCTCGGAGTTTGAAATCATCAAGACGATGGGTGAAGAAAGCCGCATGTTCCTGGTGAAGCAAGGCCATCAGTCGATGATCGGCCGCTTCGATCTGAGCGACGTTAAGGACGCTGACGGGAACACGGTAATTAGCTTCGGCGATGAACTCGCCATTTTGTCGGGCAGCTCCGATAACGTCGAACTGCTCGATGAAATTCTCGCCGAAGTCGGCGATGACCCGGAAGTGTGGGTTCCCGTGTTCCACCAGCGCCGCAAGGCACGGGTGGCGTCCTCTAAGCAGCAAGAAAGGTGAAATCATGAAGATGAAGGCTCTTGTCGCTGCGCTCGCCATCACGATGGCGGGCGCGGCCAGCGCGCAAATCCCGGTAACGGATGGCGCTTCCATCGCCAACAGCATCCAGCAACAAATCGAGACGATGGCGAAGTGGAAGATGCAATATGACCAAATGGTTAGCCAAATCGACCAGATGAAACAGCAGTACCAGTCCCTGACTGGCTCTCGCGGCCTGGGCAATATCCTGAACAACCCGGCGCTGCGCGATTACCTGCCGAGTGACTGGCAAGGCGTCTATGACTCGGTGAAAACGGGCGGCTATGCCGGCCTGAGCGGCCGGGCGGCCTCGATCTACTCGCAGTCGAAGATTTTCGACTCGTGCGCGCACATCACGGTCAGCGACCAGAAGAAGCTGTGCGAGGCGCGGGCCGTGAAGTCGGCCCAGGATCAGGCTTTCGCCCTGGATGCCTACGACAAGGCGAAGTCGCGGCTCAACCAGATTGACAGCCTCATGGCGAAGATCAACGACACGCCCGACCCGAAGGCCATCGCCGAGCTGCAAGGCCGGATCGCCGCCGAACAGGCAATGATCCAGAACGAGCAAACGAAGCTCCAGCTTTACGCGATGGTGGCCCAGGCCGAGGACAAGATTCAGCAGCAGCAGCAGCGTGAATTGCAGGCCCGCACCTGGGCGGCCCGCAAGGGCATTCAGGCAACGCCGATCACGTTCGGCACGCCGTAATGGCAATGGTGACGCCGGCGAGGATCTCGCCGGCGTCTTGCGTCACCATCCTTTGGTGACAACTTTTCGACCTGGCCAGCTCGGCCCCGTCACCAACGATAGGAGAGTGACCGATGAAGAAAAACGTAGTGATGATGCTTGCAGCAGTCGCGGCCCTGGCCCTGGCCGGCTGCAAGGAAGACAAGCCGCAGGAGGTCGTGCAAACGGTCGAGTGGTTCAAGGAGCACAAGGCCGAGCGCGAAGCGCAGCTCGCCAAGTGCAAGTCGAACCCTGGCGAGCTGGCCGCAACGCCCAACTGCGTCAACGCCAGCCGCGCCGATTCGTCTTCGACCTGGAGCGCACGCGGCGGGGCGATCAAGGTAGCGCCTCTTTCCGCTCCGTCTTCGGCCGCTCCGGCCAAGACCGAGGGCAACAACAAATAGGACGGTGACTTATGGACCCGATGGTTTTTCAGTTCATCGGCGAGACAGTGCAGAACGCTACCAATGCGTTCGTGACACCGGCCGCCACGAACTTGATGTACGCGCTGCAAATGATCGCCATCACTGGCGTGACGCTCTACATCGTGCTGACCGGCTACGCCATCAGCACGGGCGCGATTGAGTCGCCGTTTTGGACGTTCGTCAAGCAGTGCGTGAAGATCGTCATCATCGCGGCCTTTGCGCTCACGGTGGACGGATACGCCAACGGGGTGATGGGCGCGCTCAACGGCCTGGAAACGGGCTTGGCTGACGCGATGAACACGTCGGGCGGGCCGCCCGCCGCGAACATCTATCAGGTGCTCGACCAGTCCCTGGGCAAAGGGCTGGAAATCGTCGCGCAGTGCTTCCAGAAGGCCGACGAGGCCGGCTGGAACTTCGGCGCTGTGCTCGGCTGGGCCATTGCCGGCGTGGTCGTGGCGCTCGGCACCGTCCTGGTGTCGATGCTCGGCGGCGCGGTGGTCATCGTCGCCAAGTTCTCGCTGGCGATTGTGTTCGCCCTGGGGCCGCTGTTCATCCTGGCCTTGATGTTCCCGGCCACGGCGAAGTTCTTCGATTCCTGGTTTGGGCAGGCGATGAACTACATCCTGACCATCGTCATCATGGCAATCATCATGACGTTTGCCATGCGGGCATACGACGCCTTCATCGCGGGCGCGGACTTCTCCGGTAGCGGCGACTCGAACCCGATGTTCGCGGCGCTGCAAATCGGCGCGCTGACGGGCGTCCTGGTGTGGATCATCTTGCAGGCAGGCGGCATAGCCTCCGGCCTTGCCGGTGGCGTCTCGATGGCAGCGATGGGCATTCGCCATTTGGCGATGCCCGTCACGGGTGGTCTGCGTGGTGCGAAGGGCGTCGGCAACATGGTGAACCCGATGACGACGCGCCGCGATATGCAGTCCGGGATGATGGTCACGGCTCGCCGGGCCAACCATCTGGTGGCCGGCAACACGATGTGGAACCCGGCCTATCGCCAGCATGTGATGCAGAACATGGGCAAGAACTGGGGCCGCGCCTCGGGCGGCACGGTGAAGCAGTAAGAGGCCACGGCGGCCACCAACGGCCGCCCTGTTTTCACCGAAACAGGGCGGCTTTTTTTCGTCTTCGCGCAACCAAAATAGGGCACTTTGGTTGTGAATATGGTATATTCTGGCGTGCCGATTCATTTCACTTAGGGACACCAACATGAAACGGGTATCTGTCGTTCTTCTGTTCGCCGCCGCCCTCGCGGGCTGCGCCACGAACGCGCGTCCTCCGGTCGTGCCTTCGCTCGAAGGCAAGCCGCGAGTCCAGATCAACAAGCAGGTGCCGCCCGCAGCGGCTCCAGTCAATCAACGAGAAGGGGAGTAATCATGTTCGGACGCAAGAACCGCGCGACTGAACCGGCACCGAGTGCGGAGCCGGAAAAGAGCAAGGGCGAGAAGCTGCACGAGGCGGCTTTGAATTGGGAAGCATCGCGCGTGCTCCTGGTCGAGAAGTCGGAGCGCCGCGCCTGGACGATTGCGACGTTCGCCGTGGTGTGCGTGGTGCTGCTGGTAGTCGCCATCGCCTTGATGCTGCCGCTCAAGGAAAACACGCCCTACGTCATCCGCGTGGACAACACGACGGGCGTCCCGGACATCGTGACGGCGATGGACACGAAGGGCGTTCGCTTCGATGAGGTCATGGACAAGTATTGGCTGGCCCAATACGTCCGCTCGCATGAAACCTATGACTGGTACACGCTCCAGAAGGACTACGACACCGTGGGCCTGCTGTCCTCGGCTCGCGTGGGCCAGGAATACGCCGCGCTGTTCGAGGGTAAAGACGCCCTCGATAAAAAATACGGCAACTCGGTGCGCGTGTCGGTCGAGATTGTCAGCGTCGTGCCGAATGGCAAGGGCATCGGCACCGTGCGGTTCATCAAGACGACGAAGCGCGTTGATGATCCCAACTCGCCGGGCACTGTCACCAAGTGGGTGGCAACAGTCGCCTACGAGTACCGCAATCCGTCGCTGATCCGCGAAAGCGCCCGACTGGTGAACCCCTTCGGCTTCCAGGTACTGAGCTACCGCGTCGATCCTGAAATGGGGGTCGCACAATGAAGAAGATCGCATTCGCCGTGCTGCTGGCACTCGGCGCGGCCACGGCCGCGCAGGCGGCCGACGTGCCGGTGGGGTCGCGCTACGACGGCCGCATTCAGTACGTCAACTACAACGCGGGCGATGTCGTCATCGTCCGCGCCTTGCCGGGCCTCGGTGCCCGCATCGTCTTCGCTGCCGACGAAGAAATCCTTGATGTCGCGTCGGGCTTCACCCAGGGATGGGAGTTCTCCGACCGGCGCAACATCCTGTACGTCAAGCCGAAGTCGATCAAGACCGGCAGCGGCCAGGAAGCCATCGTGATGGCTCCCGAGGCGGGGAAGTGGGACACCAACTTGATGGTGACGACGAACCGCCGCATGTACGACTTCGACTTGAAGCTGCTGCCGGGTGGTGGCAACAGCGGCAAGGCACCGCAGAACCAGCGCGTGGCCTATCGCGTCGAGTTCAAGTACCCCGAGGACGAAGCGGCAGCGCGGGCGAGGGCGGCCGACAAGGCAAAGGCGCAAGCGAAGCTCGATGAGAAGCCCGCGCCGCGCAATTGGGCCTACTCGATGCAGGTCGGCGATGCCTCCGATGGCATCGCGCCGACGATGGCCTACGACGACGGCCGTTTTACCTACCTGAAATTCCCGAACAACCGGGATTTCCCGGCCGTGTTCATCGTGGCTGCCGACAAGTCGGAAAGCCTCGTGAACACGCATGTGGACAAGGATGTGCTGGTCGTCCATCGCGTGGCCCGCGAGCTGGTCTTGCGCCTGGGGAACGCTGTCGTTGGCGTTTACAACGACAAGTACGACGTGGACGGCCTGCCGCCCACTGATGGCACGACGGTTCCCGGCGTGAAGCGCGTAATCGTTGGAGGGGATGAAGAATGAGCAACCAAACCAATCAGCAGGCCGAGCTGGAGACGTTTGACGGCGAGCGCGGCATGCCGAGCGTGAACGATCACGGGCCATCGACTGCGAAGCGTGGCCTCATCGTCGTGGTGCTGCTCCTGGTCGTTGGCCTGGGCGGCGGTGCGGCCTACTGGAAGCACAAGCAGCGCGCCGACCGCGAGGCGGACGCGCAGCAAGCCAAGGCGATGCAACTCACCAGCGCCGTGCCGGCGCGCACCTTCACCGATCCGCCCGAGCTGCCTGGAGCTGCGCCGGCCCCTGCGGCTCCGGTGCCGGTCGTTCCTGCGCCGAGTGGGGCAGGGCAGGCGAGCGCACCGCCTCTGCCGGGCGATGCGGGCGGCAGCGGCCAGCAACGGCCCGCGCCTTCGCTGGACAAGTCAGGCTCGGGCCTGATGGCTGTCGCGCAGAAGGGCGACACGGGCGCGGATGCGGGCGGCCAGCCGGGCCGCGCTGCACCGCCGCCCGAAGGTGGCGGCCTCTCGGCCCTGCTGTCTTCGACGCGCACGCCGTCGCGCAAGGCCGGGCACTTGGGCAATCGCAACTTCATCCTGGCGAAAGGCAGCTTCATCGACTGCGCGCTGCAAACGAAGCTCGATAGCACGGTGCCCGGCATGACGGCCTGCGTCGTGACGCGCAACATCTACAGCGACAACGGCAAGGTGCTGCTGGTCGAACGCGGCTCGACCATTTCGGGCGAGTACCAATCGAACATGCGTCAGGGCATGGCTCGCATCTTCGTGCTGTGGTCGCGCATCAAGACGCCGAACGGCGTGGTCATCAACCTGGATTCCCCAGGCACCGATCCGCTCGGCGGCGCGGGCCTGCCGGGCTACATTGATAACCACTTCTGGCAGCGGTTCGGCGGCGCGCTGATGCTGAGTCTGGTCGATGACGTTGCACGGTATGCCACCCAGGGCACGAACAACAACAGCGGCCAAATCAATTTCAGCAGCACGGGCGAGGCCACCCAAAACATGGCGGCGGAAGCGTTGAAGAACACCATCAACATTCCGCCAACCCTCTACAAGAATCAGGGCGAGCAAGTCGGTGTCTACATCGCCCGCGATCTGGACTTTTCGAGCGTGTACGATGTCGCAGCAACCAACCAGTGAATACCTCGCGGCCTCGCTGAACCGCGCGACTTCGGTCGATTTCCACCTTCAACCGCTCGCCACCTGGATGAGCGATCCGGCCATCACGGAAGTCTGCGTGAACCGGCCGGGTGAAGTGTGGTGCGAAAGGGCTTGCAAGTGGGAACGGCACGAAGCGCCGGCTCTCACTTACGAGCATCTGCGTTCGCTGGCGACGGCCGTCGCCAAGTTCTCATCCAACGACGTGTCGGACGTGCGGCCGATCCTCTCGGCCATCCTGCCGCAAGGCGAGCGCGTGCAAATCGTGATGCCGCCCGCGTGCGAGCAAGGAACGATTTCGGTCACGATCCGAAAGCCGTCCTTCACGGTTCGCACGCTGGATGACTACGCGAAGCAAGACTTCTTCGCTCACATTCGGCCGATCAGCGCCGAACTGAGTCCCGACGAGCTGGAGCTTTTGCAGCTCAAGGAAAAGCACGATTACGTCGGCTTCCTGCGTCGGGCCGTCCAGCTCGAAAAGGTCATCGTGGTGGCCGGCGAAACCGGCTCGGGTAAGACCACCTTCATGAAGGCGCTGATGCAGGAGATTCCCCAGGATCAACGCATCATCACGATTGAAGACGTGCCCGAGCTGTTCTTGCCGAACCATCCGAACCACGTCCATCTGTTCTACCCGTCCGAGGCGAAGGAAGAAGAAAACGCGCCCGTGACGGCGGCGGCGCTGCTCAAGAGCTGCTTGCGCATGAAGCCGACTCGCATCCTGCTGGCCGAGCTGCGCAGCGGCGAGACGTTCGACTTCATCAACGTGGCCGCCTCGGGCCACGGCGGCAGCATCACGAGCTGCCACGCCGGTTCCGCCGAACTGACGTTCGAGCGCCTGGGCTTGATGGTGCTCCAGAACCGCCAGGGCCGGACGCTTCCCTATGCGGTCATCCGTCGCCTGCTCTACATGGTGGTGGATGTCGTGGTGCATGTGCATAACGACGTGTACGGCGACTTCGGCCGCCACATCACCGAGCTGTGGTACGAGCCGAAGCTGAAACGCGCACCGGCTCCGGCTGATGCGTAGGGCGATGGTGACAGGCCCGCGCGATCGAGGAGCTGCGCCTGTCGCCAATCATGCACGCCGCCCCCTCCGGCCCCTGGCCGGGGTGGGGAAAGGCGGCAAAGCCGCTGCGGTGGTGACGAACGCATCCAACCTGGTGGATCTGTTCGTCACCATTTTGTTTTTCTGGATGGTGACGCCGGCGAGCTGGCCAGGTCGTCGGCCTGTCACCAAAGGGGATTGATATGGAAATGCCTAAGTGGGTGAAGTGGCTATTCGGGTTGGCCGTGTTCATCGCCGCGACGGTGGGCATCGTGTGGCTGTCGGGGTTTGTCTTCTTCCTGTTCAGCAAGGCGAACCCGTTCGGCAAGACCGACTTTTCGACGTGGTGGACGTACTGGCAGTTCTACCAAAACGATCCGGTCGTGGCGAAGCGCCTCACGGTGTCCATGATCGTGGCGGCGGCCGTGGGCTACGGCGTGCCCATCGTGCTGACGATTGCGGCGCTGCGCGACGTGCGGACGCTGCACGGCGAAGCCCGCTTCGCCAAGACGCCGGAGATTGCCAAGGCCGGGCTGTTCGACAAGACCGGCATCATCATCGGGAAGTGGAAGAACCGCTTCCTGATGTTCGCCGGCATGCAATTCGTGCTGCTGGCCGCGCCGACTCGCTCGGGTAAGGGCGTCGGCATCGTCATCCCGAACCTGCTCAATTGGGCCGAGTCGGTCGTGGCAATGGACGTGAAGCTGGAAAACTTCCTCATCACGTCCAAGTTCCGCAGGAAGTGGGGGCAAGAGGTCTATCTGTTCAACCCGTTCTCGATTGCCGAGGACGCCGAGGGCAACCCGCTGAACGGCAAGACGCACCGATACAACCCCCTGGGGTACATCAGCGACGATCCGCGCATGCGCGTGACGGACATCCTGGCGATTGGCTACTCGCTCTATCCGGGCGAAGGCCGCGATGCGTTTTTCGATGATGCGGCGCGAAACCTGTTCCTGGGCCTGACGCTGTACCTGTGCGAGACGCCCACGCTGCCGCGAACCATCGGGGAGCTGCTGCGCCAGTCGTCGGGCAAGGGCCAGCCGATCAAGGATCACTTGCAAGGCATCATCAACCAGCGGAACTACCGCGAGGTTGAGGAAGTGGACGAGGAAACGGGCGAGATTGCGAAGACGCTCGTTCCCGTGACCGAGTGGGACGGCGAAGGCTTGCCGCCGCTGTCGAGTGAATGCGTCGATGCGATCAACCGCTTCACGTCCACCTCGGACAACACGCTGTCGTCCATCATGGCGACGTTCAACGTGCCGTTGACGATGTGGGCCAGCCCCATCGTGGACGCGGCCACGTCGGCGAACGACTTCGACTTGCGCGACGTGCGCAAGCGGCGCATGTCGATCTACCTTGGCATTCCGGCCAACAAGCTGGCCGAGGCGAAGCTGCTCATCAACCTGTTCTACACCCAACTGGTGAACCTGAACACGAACCAGCTTCTGCACGCCACGCCCGAGCTGAAATACCAATGCTTGATCCTGGCCGACGAGTTCACCGCGCCCGGCCGGATCGGCATCATCGACAAGGCCAACAGCTACATGGCCGGCTATGGCCTGCGCCTGCTGACGATTATCCAGTCGCCGGGCCAGCTCGAAGCCGAGCCGCCGAAGGGCTACGGCCGCGAGAACGCGCGCACCTTCGTGACGAACCATGCGTGCCAGATTTTCTACACGCCACGGGAGCAACGGGACGCGAACGAGTATTCGGAAGCCCTGGGCTACATGACGGTTCACTCGAAGAACAAGAGCAACGGCCGGGGCGGCACCAGCCTTTCCGAGTCCATCGGCGAGGGTGCCGGCCAGCGCCGGGCTTTGATGCTGCCGCAGGAACTCAAGGAAATGAGCCAGCGCGAGCAAATCATCAGTCTGGAAAACACGAAGCCGATTCGCTGCGAGAAGATCGCCTACTACGCCGATCACGCTTTCATGGATCGGCTCAAGTCGGTGTCGCCTACGCTGGCGAAGCTCGGCCGCAAGCTGCCGTCGAAGAAGCAGCTTGAAGATGTGTGGGGTTCCGGCGAGCTGGCTTCGCCTGTGCCGTCGCTCGATCTGGACTTGCACGAAGCTGTCGTTCAGTCGCGTATCCGCGAGCTGACGACGGCCGATGTCGAGAAGGGCATCGACCTCCGCAAGCTGGCCCTGGACACTTCGGCGCTCAAGGTGGCGAGCGGTAGCGAAGGCATCGCGCCCGAACAGGTCGAAGACTTCGTGAACGGATTCTTCGACGCCCTGGACGCCGTGAACGAGTACGACGACGAGGAAATCGGCGACGACGGCATCGGCGAGCGGCCGAGCGACGACGAGCTGGCCGCGCTCGATGCCGAACCGGATGCCGGCGTCGATGCAGCCGCCCAGGCCGAGGCAGACGACGCGGCCGAGCTGGACAACGTGCTGGACACGGCCCTGGACGCGGATACAGCGCAGAACGCCATCGCGGTGGACGTGGACACCGACGACGACGCGAATGCCGCCCAGGACGCCCAGGAAGCGCCCCAGGCGCTGCCGGCGACGGTGGCCGAAGCCGACGACACGGCGGACGATGAAACTGTCTTGCCGGACGGCCTGGACGATCTGCCGAGCGACGACGAGCTGGCCGCAATGATGGACGCGGCCATGCCCGGCGACGACGGGATGCCGGACGAGGCGGACATGCTGGCCGCCCTCGATGCGATGGAAGAACCGCCGATGCTGGACGATGAGCCGGCACCGGAAACCGAGTCTCGCGCGCCTTTACTGGATTTAGGCGTGCTTGACAAGCCCCTGCCTTCAACGAAGAATGCTGGTTAAGGCATGAATTTGGTATGTGTCGATGAACGTCGGCAACTACCAAAACGGGCGCAGCCCAAGGGCGACTTCACCGCAAGTCGCATTTTTTGAACTCCATAGGAGCCTTCACCATGAATGACCGCACCATCCCTGCCGGCGACAACGCACCGGCCAAGCAACCCGCGAAGCAGCGCCCCCAGGTGGGCGACTACCTGATGAAGATCGAGGAAGTTCCGAAGGAAGTTCGGGACTACGCGATCAACAAACTTTCCCCGAAAGACGCTGACGGCAACCGGCTGAAAGACGACGCCGGCAAGGAAGTTCGCGCCGGTATTGCCGCTGCGAAGGAGAACGGCAGCTACTACGGCCCCGTTGTCCTGAACAACGACAAGTTCATCGTGCAGGCCGTGGGCAAGGATCGCAGCTACGCGGTAGTGCATCCGAAGGACAAGGTGGAGCTGCAAGGCTCCACGCTGGCGATGCTGGACGCGAAGAAGCAGCTCAACGGCTTCAACGTCCAGATTCACTACACGGGCGACAAGGCGAAGGCGTACCCGTTCAAGCCGAAGGAAGCGACGGCCGATCAGGCGCAGGGCCAGCAGCGCGACCAAGCGCCGAAGGCCAAGGAAGCGAAGGAGACGATGAAGCCCGAAGCGTTGCTTGCCCAGGCGCAGGAATACGCGGCCGGCAACATCAAGAACGCGAACCAGCGGGCCGCGTTCTTGAAGCACATGGAAGCCGTGACGAAGCAGGCTTTCGAGCCGCGCGAGCAAGCGGCGCAGCAGGCCGCGAAGCCGGCACCGACCAAGGCGCAGCCTGCGAAGCAGGCTGACAAGGGCATCGAACGTTAAGGGGCGCGAACATGGCTGAAATCAACAAGGGCAACGCGCCCGAAGTCGATGCGAACTTGAAGGAGCAAATCGACGGACTCAAGCAAGTGACAACCGAGCTGAACGCCTCGATGCGCAGCCCTGCTGTCGGCATCATCGAGATTGACGGCAAGCCGGCCACGGCGGTGAAGTACGAACGCGGCGAGAAGGACGGCCAGCCCGCCTACAACGTGTCGTTCACGATGGACAACAAGACCGTGGCGAAGCTCAAGGGTCTTGATGACATCGACCTGGAGAACGCAGTCGGCGAAAAAAATGCGAAGGCAATTCGTGAAGCTGAGGCCGAGAAGGGCACGCTGAAAGGCGCGGCGTTGGCGAATGAGTACGGCCTTTCTCCCGAGGAAAACGCCCGTCGCATAGCCGAAAAGGAGGATCGCAAGCAGGCCGAGTTTGACCGCATGCAACCGGACGATCCGACCGAGAAAAACGTCGTGTCGCACGAGCCGGAAAAGCTCGAAGAAATCGACGTGGACGAGGCACTGGCCCGCGTGGCGCGCATGCGAGAGGCCGAGCGTCAGCAGCGTCTTGCGGCCGAGCAAAACCAGCTCGGGCAGCAGGCCGAGGGCAAGCGCATCAAGGTTGAAAACCTGTCGGAGAAAGCCCAGGAACAAGACGACGCGAATCGCATCGCCGAGCGCACGGGTGCGGATACCGCCTACCCCGAACAGGTATCGACCGAGCGCGAGAAGAACCGGCAAGTGGAACTCATGCAGCAGGTTCACCAGCAGTTCCGCGTCTCCGGCGCGAAGTTCCATTTCAAGGATCAGCCGCAGCGCGTGGCCTTCAAGGACAAAGGCCCGCGCATGGTGTCCGCGTCGAACGATGAGCGTGTCGCGCACGCGATGGCGACGATGGCCGAGGCGAAGGGCTGGAAGACCATTCGCGTTTCCGGTCATCCTGACTTCCAGCGCGAGGTCTGGATGGAAGCGAACCTTCGCGGCATAGAGGTTCGCGGGTTCAAGCCGCAGGAGAAGGACTTGAAGGAGCTGGAAGCCCGCCGCGATCTGCGCTCGAAGAACGTAGTCGAGCATGAGGCCACGCAGACGCGCCAGGACGCGCAGAAAGGCCGCCAGGGCACGCAGCAGGACACCGGCAAGACCCAGGCCGCGCCGCAGCCTGAAAAAGCGCCTGAGCGGTCGGACAAGGCCAAGGTGGTGGCCGCCGTCGCCGCCGAAGTGCTGGCCGAGAAGGTCAAAGACCCGAAGCAGCGGGACGCGATCATGAAGGCCATCAACGAGCGGCTGGAACAGCGCGAGAAGGCCGGCAAGGTGCCCTCGGTGCCGGTGTACGACAAAGCCGCTCCGACCACGCAGCAGCAGCCCGAGCGCAGCCGGCCGCAGGTCGAGCGCAACGCCGAGCGCACCCGTTAATTCACTCTTGGAGACACGACTATGGACTTCTGGAACGAACAGGCCGACCAGCTCGAAAAGGCTCTGCTGGACAACGCGCCGGCCCTGGTGCTGCACTACATCCGCACCGCCTCGCCCGAGGCGGTCGCGGCGCTGGCTGGCGATGCACTGCCGGCCAGCGACAACACGCGGGCGTCGGTGGTCGCCACACTGGCCGCACGACTGGATCAGTCGATGCCGGCCGGCGCGTACTCGCGCAGTGCCTGAATGCAGCCTCACGACACGCTGAAACTGTCTTGGAAACGGCAAAAAGCCTTGCGCGACAAGGCTTTAGCCTACTACATATAATATAGATTATGTAAAATGACCGGCGGATTATGATAGCGCCAGTCTATTGATGGTGACGCCGCGGCCGCCTCGATGCGCGCTCGATGTCACCATTTTTTTGCCCGCCTCTTTCGTTGGTGACAGTTCCGCCGCCGGCGCCGGCGAGATCCGTCACCAATCGCCCGGACGTGGTGACACGGCCAGCCCAGCCAGGCGCGGCGGCCGTCACCATCGGCACGCTGCGCAGCTCCCGTGTGTGGTGACAAACGCATCCAACCTGGTGGATCTGTTTGTCACCAATGCCGGCACGTCGGCCGACCTGGACAGCTCGACGCATGTCGGGCAAGACAATTTCAGCGCCGCGCCTATCCTCAAACGCTACCAAGATGTATAATTTTGGTTCGCAAAAGTCACCAACTAAGGGGTTCAAAATGCGTAGATTGGTCATCATCAGTTGTGCCGCCATGCTTGCCGCGTGCTCGACGCCACCTAAACCGCCGACCGTGGACGGCACGAACCGCACGGCGGTGAATGACGCGGAAACCGCCTCCGTGCTGTCCCTCCGGGCCGATCTGGCCGAAACGAAGCAACGAGTGCGAGAACTGGAACGCCGGCCGGCCGCAGTGCCGGCCGTCGTGCATCCAGCACCGCCGCCCGCGCCGGTTTCGCACACGGTCACGGTTCACTTCCCTTTCAACTCGGCACACTTCCAGCCCACGGCGGCCCAGGAAGCCGAGCTTCTGCCGCTCCTGGCGAATGCTCGCCGGATCGAGGTCAGGGGCCGCACGGATGCCGAGCGCCCGAGTGCTGGCGATGAGCGTATCGCGCTCAAGCGCGCACAAGCCGCCATGAACTACTTGGTGGCCCGTGGAGTTCCCGCGACGAAGGTATCGGTCAACTACCTGTCGGGTGGCGACCATGTAGCGGAAGGCGGCACGGCCGTTGGCCGCGCGCAGAACCGCCGCGTGGAAATCGAGGTTTTCAACCAGTAAGGAGGAATCGACTATGAAGAAGCTCGCCCTTTTGCCGCTCGCGCTCGCGGGCATGTTCAGCGCCACGGCGGCCCAGGCCGACGATGGCCTTTTCACTGGCGACGTGCGCCTCGCGTGCGAAGCCGTCTTGTGCTTGTCTTCGGGCACGCGGCCGAGCGAGTGCGCTCCGTCGTTGAAGCGGTACTTCTCGATCAGTCACAAGAAGCTGTCGGACACGCTGAAAGGGGTCTCCTCGTTTTCAGTGCAATAAGTGACGGTACGAAAAGCTAGCACTGGCGCGGAGGTGGTGTTGGTAGATCGTTGATTTCATTGACTTTCCTGTTCACTTTCAAATCTGCGATTCGTGGCGTCAAACCGTGGTCGGTTTCATCCATTGGTGCCAGTTATCGATGCATTTGGCCGCGAAGGCAGGATTTGGTCAGCATAGCGGTCAACCGGGAAGCGAAACACACCCCGCAAGTTGATGCTCTCCAGCCTGGTGGGCGCAATCTTCCCGATCAGTTCCGGTGGAATGACCTGGCGGCGGTTCGACCAGCGATCCAGGACCGCCTGCATCTGTGAGGTATTCCACGCCATCACGATGTTGGCCATCAGGCTCAACGCATCGGCCACAGCCTGCATTTCATCGACACGTTTGGCCTGCGCCGGGCTGATCCGGCCGGTATAAATGGCGCGCTTGAGGGCGTTAACAGCCTCGCCCCGATTGAGCACCCGGCGCAACTCGTTCCTGAAAGCGTCCTTGACAAAGTAGTCAGCCAAAAACGCCGTACGCAGCAACCGCCCCAATTGCACGCCAGCCTCATAGATTGGATCGCCCTGGGCGGCAGAACCGAACCGCGCAAGAGCTGCCACCGCACTGGCATGTCCGCTCATGACCGAGGCTGCCAGGTGCACCAGACTATCCCAATGCTTTTCGATCAAAGCGACGTCGACATTGGCTTCGCACACCGCAGCGATTTCTGCGGGCACTTTGGTGCCGCGTGGCACAAAGAGGTGGCGCTGTTTGAGTTCCTTCAACCGCGGGCAAAGATCAAAACCAAGCAAACGGGCATGTGACATGGCAAAGTCGGTGTAGCCATGGGTATCCACAGCAAGCTGGCTGGTCTCCAGCTTTTCTTGGCGGATGACACCTTCAATGGCCACGCCCGCCTGGCGCTCATTGAGCACAAAGGGCTGCGCATGGAAGATGCCCCACCGGTCTTTTACATGGGAGTAGATTCCAATGGAAGGTGTGTTGCGCCGAGGATCAAGCCGGGCTTGCCACACCCGTTTGGTGGTCTCCATGGTCATCATGTCAGAAGATGCCAAATCGGACCGCCCCCAGGTGGCGGCAATCGGGTGTCGCTGCATGAATTCCAGCACAGCCTGGCAGGCCTGGCTCAGACGCCGTTCGTCCCGCGCCCAGCGCATGGCCTGGCGAATGCTGGTGGCAGACAATTGCGGAATCATGCGCGCGCATTCGACCGCAGTCAGACTGGTGCCGTGGGCCATGATGCCGGCATAGACCATCAGCAGCTCGTCGGTAGAGCGCGGCTCACGTCCGAGCATGATCCAGCTAAAGCGCACCTGGGCGTCAACGGCCAGAATCACTTCCGGCAATTGAACCTCACCGATGCGGTGATCCAAAGCCGCGCGCAGCTTGGTCACTTCTGGGTCTTCGTCCTCTGCGGGCAATGGCGACAAATGGAGTTCATCATCCACGCGCAGTACGCCACTGCGGGCTGCAGCGGCCACCGCATCGACACCGGCAGTTACTCTGGCCAGCAAAGGCTTCAAGAAAGTGGCAGCCTTGCTGGGTAACGATAGACGGGCATAGTGTTTCTTGGACTCTGCCTGCCAACGCTCGTCCGTGAAGAACAAGCGCGCACGACCCCGAAAGCTCAGGCTGTGCTCAATCCAGACCGAGCCATTGCGCACCGCGCGGCGCAGGGCAAACAGGGTGGCCACCTCCAACGCCTGAAACGCCCGTTCCCGGTCTGGGCTGGAGATCGAAACCTGCCAGATCATTCCCAGACTTGGTGCCACCACTTCAACTGGCAGCTTTCTGGATCCTTTGAGATATAAAGCTTGCAGCTTGGCAAGGTACTCGATGGCAGGATGCTCGCCGGTGGCCTGCCAGGGCAGCTTTGCAATGGCGACGAGCAACGACCGCACGGGGCGAATTCCATCAATCAATCCCTCGCGGACCAGGGAGGCCCTGCTCGGTGGTTTGCGTTTCTGGGTTTCGGTGATCAAGGCTTCAAGACGGGCACGCAACTCAGCATCTGGCACCGCACCTTGCGCGCTCAAGGCAACAAGTTCGCCGAGCAGCGTTTTGTACATTGCGGCCCAATTGACGGTAGCGGGGACATCGGCGGCAGCCTGACGCCACAGATCGGCGATCCGGCGCTGCACCATAAGGATCAACTGGTCTGTGGTGGTGAACAGGCAATACCGAAGAAAGCATGCGACCTCCACGGTGCGCGCTGGCTCTTTGATCTTGGCTCCGGCTGAGGGCGGCCTGGAGACAAGTCGGCGCGCGTAGCGGCGCAAGATGAGATCGGGGATGTCTGCCAGGTGCTTATGAACGTCCAGCGTGTAAAGCAGGTCGATGCGCTCCAGTACCTCGCTGATTTGGCGGGTTGAGTGTTTCGCCGGTGCAGCCCATAGCCAACTCTGCTGGGTTTGTCCATCTGGGCGCAGCTCTGAAACTGAGGCTCGCCAGCGATCAAGTGTTGCTGGATCAACGCTGGCGGCGATGGCGGTGCCTGTTTCAACTTCAAGCTGGGCAAGTGCCGCCGCAATCAGTGTCCGAATTGCCCGCTCGTGCACGATCACCAGCTTGTTCTTGTACAGCCATTGACGCGCCCGCACGAGTAGCTGATCGCGGTCGGCGCAGCGCGCCACTTCGTCGCGCAGTTCACGTACCAGTGAGCGGCGCTGGTGCTCGCTCATCCACTGGAATCCAAGGACCGTGCAGGCTACTTGTTGGTGATCGAATAGCGTGCGCCCGCGTTCATACATGGCTCTCAGCGAGGCGACTTCTGGTGCTGCAATGCCAAGCTCGTTGCCAAGGTGGCGCCACAAGGCTACTGGAATTACCCGAAAGGCACCGAGCAAACGCCCACTCATGCGCAGGAAACCAATATGGAGCGCCAGACCAAGCTTGTGGGAATCACCTCGGCGTGCATTGATTGCGTCGCGCTCGGCACCATCGAAGGTGAAAAATGCCTTCATCTCGAAGTCGCTGATATCGCGGGGGAGCCCACGCATCCCCAAAAACGTTGTGTGCCAACCCTGCATCGTGAACCTCAAAAGTGGGAGGCCACCATACCCGTTACAAAGCGAACAGGAAAGTCAATGAAATCAACGGTCTACCCAGACCACCCCCGCGCCAGTGCTAGCTTTGCGTACCGTCACTTATTGCACTGAAAACGAGGAGACCCCCTTATCCATTGACACTTGAGGGGCGGCCTCTTCGCGCTTTTCCTTGGCGTGACAACGGTTTACGCGCGTTTTTCGGTCATGCTAACCAGGTTTTTAACCGTCTTTATAACCTTTTTATATAACCAGGTAGTTTTAACCAGAGGCTGGCGAAAAAAACGGCAACACGGCCCAAGCTACCGCGCAGCATGACCGGCCGCCGAAGGGGGGAAACCCCCCTTCTCGATCCCACCCGGCCGCAAGCGGCCTCCCATCCCCCCAGGGGCTACGCCCCTCGGCCGCCTTGCGGCCTCACCCCACAATGGAGCGCCTTCGGCGCTACGGCTTAGGAGAGCCAGGCGCAAGCGCCTGGCGGAAGGCAGTAAGTTCGAGAGCTTGCGAGGGGGCAAAGCCCCCTCACACTCCCCAACCAGGTCGCCGCGGTTCGACCGGCCGCGCGATCCTCAAGCATCGCAGCAGCTCCACCGCCGCAGGTTTTACGCCAAGGAAGGGGGTCGGCCAGCTCGGCCGGTGGCGCGGAAAGCGCCCCTCAAGTGTCAATGAAACGTGAGACGCGGGGCCAGGCCCGCGCCGATCACAAGCCGAGTTCGGAGTGAGAGCCGAGGCGCACCAGGCGCAGCGTGTCGGCGTCGGGCTTCTGGTAGATCAGCACCAGGTCGGGCTTGACGTGGCAATCCCGGTGATCCTTCCAGTCCCCGGTCAGCGCGTGGTCGCGGTGCCGAGGTTCCAGCGGCTGGTCGTCGGCGAGCGCGACCAGGACGGGCACCAGGTCGGCGTCGAGCGTGGCCCGGTGCTGCCCTTTCGCCTCGCGCTTGTAGTCGCGCTTGAACTGGCCGGTGCGCTCAATCTGCCGCATGCAGATCGGCCATCAGATCGTTGACGGTGGCGAAGCGCGGCAGCTTGCCCTTGCGGGCTTCCTTCATCGCCTCGATGGTGGTGGCGTTCGGAATCAGCGGCTCGAAGGGCAGCGCCTTGTCCTGGGCCACCTTCGTGAGCAGCAGCCGCACCGCGTCGGACACGGTAAGGCCCATCGCGGCCAGGACGGCCGCCGCTTCTTCCTTGATCGCGCCGTCGATGCGCGTTTGTACGAGCTGGTTTGCAGCCATGATTGGTTCTCCGGTTGGGTTCGTGAATTACATTGTAATGCACGCCAAGGGAAAGGGCAAGGTTTAGCGGCTAAAACGTTTAGCTAAAGTGCTTGACGATTAGGACATTTTGCCCTAATATAGCACTTGAAGGCCGGGCATTTCGCCCAGGTCAACTACCGGAGAAAGTCCGATGAACACCCAAGAGCAACCCGTTACCGCTTCCCTGGTCGCCGAGGCCCAGCGCCTCGACTTCCTGCCCGCCTACTTCGGCCCGCGTCTGATGATGCGCGGCGAGGCCCTGGTGTATGCCTGGCTTCGCCGGCTCTGCGAACGCTACAGCGGCGCGTATTGGCACTACTACACCTTGTCGGACGGCGGTTTTTACATGGCCCCCGACCTGGCCGACCGCCTGGAGATCGAGGTGGACGGCAACGGCTTCCGAGGCGAGTTGTCGGCCGACGCCGCCGGCATTGTCGCAACCCTGTTCGCGCTGGGTCAGCTCGCGGCCGAGGCCGCCGACACGGACGCCGGCGATGCCCTGATCGACCGCTATCACTTCCTGCGCGGCTTCGCAGCCAGCCACGCCGAGGCGGCCGCGATCTACCGGGCTATTGACTGATGAGGGGCGGCCCCGGCTTCGGCCGGGGCTTCCAGGAGGCGACCATGACCAGGAACAACGCTCCCCAGGCACCGACGAACAGCTACGCGACGGACGGCAAGTGCCACAACGCCGAGCCGGGCACCTACGGCCACGAATGCGGCAAGCCGGCCGCATGGATCGGCACGAACCACAAGGGGTTCAGCTCGGGATTCTGCGACGACTGCAAGCGCCACGGCTACGAAGCCCGCGACGTGATCGCGTGGCGGCGTGCTGACACTTGAGGGGCCGGCCGATGGCGAAGAAACGCAAGACGCCGGCCCAGCCGGGCCAGGACTGGAACGCGCCGGCGGCCGAGCTGCTGGCCGAGCTGCCCACCGACCGCGACGAGCTGCTGGCCGCCGCCGTGGCGGCCGTGGTGGAGATCGACGCGGCGATCATGCGCGGTGACGGTGCGGCCGCCGAGGCGGCCAGCGACCGATACGAGGCCGTCATCTGGAAGATGAACGGCGGAACGCACGTGGGCAGCATGGCCGACCACGACGCGCCCGGCCAGGTCATCGAGCGCCATTGCGCGGCGGTGCCTGGCGACGTGCCCTTGTGGGGCCAGCGCGGCCAGTTCCTGGTCGCGGATGGCGACATGCGCGCCCTGGTGGAGTACGAGGCCGGCTACGGCGGGCCGCTGGGTGCCCACTTCCAGTTCCACGTCATCGACCTGGACAGGCCGTTTATCTCCGAAACGGGCTACCGCTCGCACTTCGACACGGCGCAGGGCTGCATGACGGTGGACGAGGTTGCGCGCGGCATCCTGGCTGCGCAGCGAGCCGAGAAGAAGCGCCCGGTGATGGTCGAGGCCAGCTACCGCGACCGCCTGGCCGATGCTCCCCTGCCCGCTTGGCTGGCCGGCTTGGAGCCGCCGGCGCGGCGCGCACCGGCGACCGTCCTGGTGCCGCCGGGGTTCGTCCTGGTCGATGTGGTGCTGCCCTCGCATCGGGCCTTCATCGCCAGGCGCTGGGCGGCCGAGGCCGCGACCAGGATCAAGGCGGCCAGGGCCGCCGGGTTGGACGCCAAGGGAAAAATCACCGGCGCAGGCCCGGAGCGAGATCCCGCATCGCCAGAAACGACGATGACCTGCAGCATCGTCAAAGCCGACGATGCCGAGCCGGGCGAGGGCGGGCCTGTATCGCCGGAAACAACGATGCCGCGAGCGAGCGCGGCAACCTGCAGCATCGCCAGGAATGGCGATGGAGGCCCGGCCGACCTGGTGGAGTTCAAGCCCGGCCAGCGGTGCGAGATCGTGAGCGTCCATCACCCGGTTTTCGACCGCTACATCGGCAAGCGCATCATCATCGTGAAGGTGCATCCCGACACCCGCCAGGTGTGGGCGCACGACGACAGGCCGGTAACGTACAAGACCAATCGCGCAGGCCGGCGCGTGGTCGATTCAGACCCGAGCTGCATCCAGTCGATCTACGGCTTCGACCAGTTGCGGCTTATCACTTGACCAGGAGAACGAACGAATGACGAACGACGCCAATATCCGGCTGGAGTGCTTGAAGCCGGCCGAACGCTGGGCGCAACCGACCGGCGAGGAAGTCCGAGAGGTGCTGCGCCTGGCCGGGTTCAGCGGCAGCAAGGCCGCGAAGGCGCTGGGGCTGGGCGCGAAGGGCGACCGCACGATCCGCCGCTGGATCGGCGAGGACACCCCGATTCCCTATGCGGCATGGGCGATCCTGTGCGACCAGGCCGGGCTGGGCGTGATCTGGAAAGAGGATTGACGCCAAGGGAAAGGTTTTAGCGGCTAAAGTTTAGCCTTCGGATTCCGGTAAAGCGAAAAAAGTTTAGCTAAAGTGCTTGACAGGTTAGGGCATTTTGCCCTAATATAGCACTTGAAGGCCGGGCACATTGCCCAGGTCAACTACCGGAGAAAGTCCGATGAGCGACAACAAGATTATGCCCTGGATTGACGAGCTGGAGGGCGCGGCAGCGACCGACTTCCCGGCCCGCCGTGACGAGATCGCGGCCATGATGGCCGAGGCGGCCGAGCTGGTGTGCAAAGCCGAGGAACTGCGCGGCAAGGCGTACTTCGCCGGATGCTCCCTGGAGGGGCAGGCCAAGGGCCATTGGTCGATGGAAGCCGTCGAGCAGGCCAAGCGCCGGGCCGGCTGGTAAGAGCACATGGCCCGGTCGGCAACGGCCGGGCCTATCGAGGACGCCAAGAAGGAGTATTGCGTGAGCCGAGGCAAGATCAAGGGCGGCCCCAGGTGGAGGAACGCCCCGGAGTGATCCGGGGCGCTTGGCCTGGTGCTGGCACACCGTAACCATGCTTCCGAGTGGGAGCACCCAGCATTCAACACGTAAGCGCGTGGAGGGTCAAGCTATGTCCAACATCATCAAGTTCCCCAAGGAGATCGAGCAGCCCGCCGCGCCCGCGCCGGTGGAGCCTGCCGCCGCGTCTGCTGCCCCCAACAAGGCCCCCGGTGCTGGCCTGCTGGCCGGCCTGGTCAAGTTCGTATGGGTGGCGACCGTGCTGGTCTGGCCGATCCTCAAGTGGGTGCTGTCGATTGCCACCTTCTTCCAGTTCGTGCGGATGCTCTACCACTGGAACACGCCTGGCGTGTATGCCGGTTGGTCGTTCCTGGCGTACTTCGCGGTGCTGACCGCGATCACCTACTTCGTTTCGATCTACAAGCCGAAGGGGCTTTGACATGAAAAAACAGACCCTACCCTACCCGCCGGGATTCGTGGAGCCGAACACCGGCCGGGTGGCCGTCCTGGTGCGCGAGTACGCGGCCAGCGACTTGAACGGCGATGCGCCGGCCTATTGGTACAGCGCGCAATCCGAGGAATGGGGCCTTGACCCCTGGCGACTGGTGGAAGGCGTCGATCCGCACACCGCCGGCGGTCAGTTCGACGTGTGCTTTGCCAACGGTTCGAGCCGCACGGTCGGCCCGCTGATGACGTTCTTCATGAGTGCCGCTGACGCGGCCAGGTTGAACGCCAAGAAAGAAGATCACGCGCCCATTTTTAGCCGCTAAAACGCTTGACGCGGGCGGCGAGTTTAGCTAAACTTCTGCACATGGTCGGCGGCTGGCACCGCCTTTTGTTCAACAACCGGGTGTGGAGTTTATATGGGTGTTCTCCATGAAGAAACGGCTAACCGAAGCCCAATTCCAGGCGGCGATCAAGGGCCTGGAGATCGGGCAACAGACCATCGACATAGCGCGCGGCGTGCTGGTCGATGGAAGGCCCCAGGCCGAGTTTGTGGCCTCGCTGGGGCTGACCAAGGGGGCGGTATCGCAAGCGGTCAGCCGCGTGTGGGCAGTGGCGGGGGAAGTGCTCCCGCAGGGCTTCGAGCGGGTGACGGCGGTACTGCCGGAGCATCAAGCGTTCATCGTCAAGCGTTGGGAAGCCGACGCCAAGGGAAAGAGGAAACAGGAACCCAACTCATGAAAACACTGGTCACGGCAATTCAGAAAGGCGGTCAAGGCAAGACGTTCGCAACCTGCCACCTGGCGTTCGACTTCCAGGAGCGCGGCCTTCGGGTTGCAGTGATCGACCTGGACACCCAGGGCAATGCGAGCTGGACGCTGGCCGGCCACGACTCGGGCTATCCCGCCAGTCGCATGTTCACCGCCGGCGGCGACGAGCTGCGCGCCTGGTTCGCTGACCGGGAGGATGACGGCCTGGCGCTGATCGCGGCAGACGCCAACCTGGCGAACCTGGACAAGATGGAGCTTTCCCAGGCGGCCGCCGCGCTGCGGGCCAGTGTGGCCGCGCTGGGCGAGTTCTTCGACGTGTGCCTGATCGACACGGCCCCCTCCCTTGGCGTCGCCATGACGGCGGCCGTGCTGACGGCCGACTACATGCTGTCGCCCATCGAAATGGAGGCGTACAGCTTGCAGGGCATGAAGAAGATGGTCGCGGTCATCAGCAACCTGCGCAAGCAGAACCCCAAGCTGCGCTTCCTCGGCATGGTGCCGAACAAGGTGGACGCGCGGAAGCCGCGCCACGTCAACAACCTGGCGACGTTGCAGCAGGCATACCCGCAGCTCATCTTGCCGTTCAGCATCGGCGCGCGTGACAGCATCGCCGAGGCGCTGGGCGAGCAGATGCCGGTGTGGAAGATCAAGAAGACCGCCGCGCGGAAGGCCACCCAGGAGGTGCGTGCGCTGGCGGATTACGTGTTCACGAAGATGGAGATCGCGCAATGAGCGCCAAGACCAACGCCAAGAAGAAGGAGCAGGACAAGCCGCAATCGTCCGGGCTGGGCCTGGACGGGCTGGGCGACCTGGCCGGCCTGCTGAACGAGCAGCCGGCGGCCAACGCCGGCGGCGCAGGCCCGCAGGAGCTGCCGCTTGACCTGATCGACGAAGACCCGCACCAGCCGCGCACGGCCGACAACCCCGGCTTCTCGCCGGAGAGCATCGCGGAGATCGGCGAGACGATCAAAGCGCGCGGCGTGAAGTCGCCCATCAGCGTGCGCGAGAACCCGGACGCACCGGGGCGCTACCTCATCAACCACGGCGCGCGGCGCTATCGCGGCTCGAAGTGGGCGCACAAGACCACGATCCCGGCCTTCATCGACAACGACTACAACGAGGCCGACCAGGTTATCGAGAACCTGCAACGCAACGAGCTGACGGCGCGTGAGATCGCCGACTTCATCGGCCGCGAGCTGGCGAAGGGCAAGAAGAAGGGCGAGATCGCCAAGGAGATCGGCAAGTCGCCGGCCTTCGTCACGCAGCACGTCACGCTGCTGGACTTGCCCGAACCCATTGCCGAGGCGTTCAATAGCGGCCGGGGCAAGGACGTGACTGTCATCAACGAGCTGGTGACGGCCTACAAGAAGAACCCCGACGAGGTGGCCGCCTGGCTGGCCGACGACAGCCAGGAGCTGACGCGCGGCTCGGTGAAGCTGCTGCGCGAGTTCCTGGAGGACAAGCGCAGTCACGAGGACGGCGACCGTGATCCCAACACCGTCGATGCGCTGACCGGCAAGACCGACGCCGAGGCCGGCGACGGCGAGCAGGGGCCGCAGGATGATGACGCCAAGGGGAAGAAGGAGCCGAAGGAGGCCGACCCCGACAAGCTCAAGAAGGCCATCATCCAGGTCAAGCACGACGACCGGCCGGCACGGCTGATCCTCAACCGCCGGCCCCCGGCCGAGGGCTGGGCCTGGCTCAAATACGAGGATGACGGCCAGGAGTTCGAGGCCGACCTTGGCACCGTGCAGCTTGTCGCGCTGCTGGAGGGCTGACACGCCCAGCGCCGGGCATCGCCGACCACCGACCCCCACCCATCGCCCCGCCATCGAGCGGGGCTTTTTTTGCCCGCGTTTTAGCCGCTAAAAAAAGTTCAGCTAAACCGCTTGCGTAGTGTTGTATGTTGTAGTATGCTTCACGCTACAACATACAACCGGCCAAAGGAGGCCCGACATGGCGATCTCGAAGGAGCAGATATTTGCGGTGGCCGACGAACTGGACGCGGCCGGCCAGAACCCCACGCTGGCGAACGTGCGCAAGCAGCTCGGCAGCGGCAGCTTCACCACCATCAGCGAGGCGATGAACGAGTGGCGCGCACGCAAGGCCAGCCAGGCCGCCCCGATCCGCGAGCCGGCACCGCAGGCGATCACTGACAAGCTGGCCGAGCTGGGCGGCGACTTGTGGGCCGTGGCGCTGGAAATGGCGAACAACCGCCTGGCCGCCGAGCGCGAGGCGCTGGAGGCCGTGCGCCAGGAGACGGAAGCAGCGCGCCAGGAAGCCGCAGAGCTGGCCGACCAGCTCACCGGCGAGCTGGACGAGGGGTCTCCTCGTTTTCAGTGCAATAAGTGACGGTACGAAAAGCTAGCACTGGCGCGGAGGTGGTGTTGGTAGATCGTTGATTTCATTGACTTTCCTGTTCACTTTCAAATCTGCGATTCGTGGCGTCAAACCGTGGTCGGTTTCATCCATTGGTGCCAGTTATCGATGCATTTGGCCGCGAAGGCAGGATTTGGTCAGCATAGCGGTCAACCGGGAAGCGAAACACACCCCGCAAGTTGATGCTCTCCAGCCTGGTGGGCGCAATCTTCCCGATCAGTTCCGGTGGAATGACCTGGCGGCGGTTCGACCAGCGATCCAGGACCGCCTGCATCTGTGAGGTATTCCACGCCATCACGATGTTGGCCATCAGGCTCAACGCATCGGCCACAGCCTGCATTTCATCGACACGTTTGGCCTGCGCCGGGCTGATCCGGCCGGTATAAATGGCGCGCTTGAGGGCGTTAACAGCCTCGCCCCGATTGAGCACCCGGCGCAACTCGTTCCTGAAAGCGTCCTTGACAAAGTAGTCAGCCAAAAACGCCGTACGCAGCAACCGCCCAATTGCACGCCAGCCTCATAGATTGGATCGCCCTGGGCGGCAGAACCGAACCGCGCAAGAGCTGCCACCGCACTGGCATGTCCGCTCATGACCGAGGCTTGCCAGGTGCACCAGACTATCCCAATGCTTTTCGATCAAAGCGACGTCGACATTGGCTTCGCACACCGCAGCGATTTCTGCGGGCACTTTGGTGCCGCGTGGCACAAAGAGGTGGCGCTGTTTGAGTTCCTTCAACCGCGGGCAAAGATCAAAACCAAGCAAACGGGCATGTGACATGGCAAAGTCGGTGTAGCCATGGGTATCCACAGCAAGCTGGCTGGTCTCCAGCTTTTCTTGGCGGATGACACCTTCAATGGCCACGCCCGCCTGGCGCTCATTGAGCACAAAGGGCTGCGCATGGAAGATGCCCCACCGGTCTTTTACATGGGAGTAGATTCCAATGGAAGGTGTGTTGCGCCGAGGATCAAGCCGGGCTTGCCACACCCGTTTTGGTGGTCTCCATGGTCATCATGTCAGAAGATGCCAAATCGGACCGCCCCCAGGTGGCGGCAATCGGGTGTCGCTGCATGAATTCCAGCACAGCCTGGCAGGCCTGGCTCAGACGCCGTTTCGTCCCGCGCCCAGCGCATGGCCTGGCGAATGCTGGTGGCAGACAATTGCGGAATCATGCGCGCGCATTCGACCGCAGTCAGACTGGTGCCGTGGGCCATGATGCCGGCATAGACCATCAGCAGCTCGGTCGGTAGAGCGCGGCTCACGTCCGAGCATGATCCAGCTAAAGCGCACCTGGGCGTCAACGGCCAGAATCACTTCCGGCAATTGAACCTCACCGATGCGGTGATCCAAAGCCGCGCGCAGCTTGGTCACTTCTGGGTCTTCGTCCTCTGCGGGCAATGGCGACAAATGGAGTTCATCATCCACGCGCAGTACGCCACTGCGGGCTGCAGCGGCCACCGCATCGACACCGGCAGTTACTCTGGCCAGCAAAGGCTTCAAGAAAGTGGCAGCCTTGCTGGGTAACGATAGACGGGCATAGTGTTTCTTGGACTCTGCCTGCCAACGCTCGTCCGTGAAGAACAAGCGCGCACGACCCCGAAAGCTCAGGCTGTGCTCAATCCAGACCGAGCCATTGCGCACCGCGCGGCGCAGGGCAAACAGGGTGGCCACCTCCAACGCCTGAAACGCCCGTTCCCGGTCTGGGCTGGAGATCGAAACCTGCCAGATCATTCCCAGACTTGGTGCCACCACTTCAACTGGCAGCTTTCTGGATCCTTTGAGATATAAAGCTTGCAGCTTGGCAAGGTACTCGATGGCAGGATGCTCGCCGGTGGCCTGCCAGGGCAGCTTTGCAATGGCGACGAGCAACGACCGCACGGGGCGAATTCCATCAATCAATCCCTCGCGGACCAGGGAGGCCCTGCTCGGTGGTTTGCGTTTCTGGGTTTCGGTGATCAAGGCTTCAAGACGGGCACGCAACTCAGCATCTGGCACCGCACCTTGCGCGCTCAAGGCAACAAGTTCGCCGAGCAGCGTTTTGTACATTGCGGCCCAATTGACGGTAGCGGGGACATCGGCGGCAGCCTGACGCCACAGATCGGCGATCCGGCGCTGCACCATAAGGATCAACTGGTCTGTGGTGGTGAACAGGCAATACCGAAGAAAGCATGCGACCTCCACGGTGCGCGCTGGCTCTTTGATCTTGGCTCCGGCTGAGGGCGGCCTGGAGACAAGTCGGCGCGCGTAGCGGCGCAAGATGAGATCGGGGATGTCTGCCAGGTGCTTATGAACGTCCAGCGTGTAAAGCAGGTCGATGCGCTCCAGTACCTCGCTGATTTGGCGGGTTGAGTGTTTCGCCGGTGCAGCCCATAGCCAACTCTGCTGGGTTTGTCCATCTGGGCGCAGCTCTGAAACTGAGGCTCGCCAGCGATCAAGTGTTGCTGGATCAACGCTGGCGGCGATGGCGGTGCCTGTTTCAACTTCAAGCTGGGCAAGTGCCGCCGCAATCAGTGTCCGAATTGCCCGCTCGTGCACGATCACCAGCTTGTTCTTGTACAGCCATTGACGCGCCCGCACGAGTAGCTGATCGCGGTCGGCGCAGCGCGCCACTTCGTCGCGCAGTTCACGTACCAGTGAGCGGCGCTGGTGCTCGCTCATCCACTGGAATCCAAGGACCGTGCAGGCTACTTGTTGGTGATCGAATAGCGTGCGCCCGCGTTCATACATGGCTCTCAGCGAGGCGACTTCTGGTGCTGCAATGCCAAGCTCGTTGCCAAGGTGGCGCCACAAGGCTACTGGAATTACCCGAAAGGCACCGAGCAAACGCCCACTCATGCGCAGGAAACCAATATGGAGCGCCAGACCAAGCTTGTGGAATCACCTCGCGTGCATTGATTGCGTCGCGCTCGGCACCATCGAAGGTGAAAAATGCCTTCATCTCGAAGTCGCTGATATCGCGGGGGAGCCCACGCATCCCCAAAAACGTTGTGTGCCAACCCTGCATCGTGAACCTCAAAAGTGGGAGGCCACCATACCCGTTTACAAAGCGAACAGGAAAGTCAATGAAATCAACGGTCTACCCAGACCACCCCCGCGCCAGTGCTAGCTTTGCGTACCGTCACTTATTGCACTGAAAACGAGGAGACCCCATCTAGTACACGAGTTCGTGCAGCGCCGTCGGTAGTAGGCCGCGGGGCTCGTGAAGCAATCGATGTCCTCGACGTTCACAAGAGACCTTGTGGCGCGAACTAGTCAGAATCAGACGTCAACGAACCGTCGGGCACCTGCCCTCCCTCGTTTGACGTCGCTGGCAAAAAGTTTGACCGATCGGCCACAGCCGCAGGCCGTTCGCCCAGCAGGTCAGCATGACGCCTCGGTTCTTCAGTCTTTATGCAGGGACCCGAAGAGCACCGGGCTTCTCCCGTATTTAAGGGCTCGCGAGCGAGTGCTGGTTCCGATGGGAACGCATGAACGATGAGGCAGGGAAGACATGTCAGCACGCGAGAGTCGGTCCAAGCCATCAGCGCGCGACGCATTGGCTTTCGGGAGCGATCCCGGCGCTCACGCAGGTGATGAGGTCGTATTCAGATCAGCGCAGCTGCCTCTCGCAAGCGCTCAGCGGTTGCGGCCAGGCCGTTCCGCTCGAGGACATCAGCGAACTCTTCCGGCGAGAAGGGAGGACGCTTGGACCGTGCCCGCATGGCTTTGAATGCCGTCAATGCAGCAATCTCGTCCAGATCAAGCTGTGCGACCAAGAAATCGTCTGGGTGCACTGCCGTCAAATCGTATCCCGCCAGGACATCATTCGGAAAGTCCTTGAGGTTCGCGGTCACGATGCAATCAGCATGGCCAACGATCGCAGCGGCAAGCACGTGGACGTCATCGGGGTCAGGCAGCGTGAGCGATCCGACAAGCGGCCGCCAGGCCGCTTCCGAAATCTCCCAATCGGGAATGGCTTCACGCATGTTGTCGCGGCGAAAGCTGAGCCTGCCGACGAGATCGGGGCGTTCAGCCTCGAGGTTGCCCATCCATTCTGCCTCGATCTCCGTCGTCCACTTGGGGGCAAACAACCCGGTCACGGCAACGCTCATCAGAGCGTCGGCGACGCTGACCGGATAAAGGACGCAGGCGTCCAAGAGGGCTGTGTACCTCGCGTTCCCCGCCATCAGTATTCGAGGCCCAATTCCTGCGCGTTTTCAGACAGCCGTTGCAAGGCTGCGATCTGCTTTTCACGCATCTGCGCACGAAAAGCCATCAACCCGTCGAACGGAATGCGGCGATGTGTGCCGACCATGCGATGAGCCAGCCGCCCCTCTTCGATCGCGCGAATGACAAATGGGCGAGAAACGTTCAGAAGGTTGGCAGCCTCGACGGTCGTCATTTCTTGCTTGTCCGAGATAACAGTCACCGCCCTACGCTCGCTCAATGCACCCAGCACTTCACCGATCAACCGCAGCGCCTTTGTCGGCACCTGCACCGGCGGGAGATCCCCATCGTCGCTGGTCAAAAGAATGCTCGCCGCTCGCGAGCGATCCAACGACTCGCCGATGCAGCGCTGTGCCGTGCGAGCCATTTCCAACTCTTCAGGTGTCATTTCCGCAGCTTGACGGCGACGCGTACGTTCCGAAGTGGTCATTTTGTATGCTCCTTATGCAAAGGGAATGCAGTTGCCTCGATTACCTGCCTTGATGGGTAATACTGTACCTCAACAAATGAACTAATCGCACGTTGGTTCATATAATGCATTTACAAGGCGGGGCGTCCCCGGCGTGTGAAGCGGAGCGCGCCCACGTGCCAACTTTTCGAGGGCGGTGGCCACTTGCGACAGCACCCGGACGTGTCAAGGGTGCTAGTTATGAGATCGATGTGATGGCTAACTTACGACGCGAACTAAGCGGTAGCAGCGTAAACGTTCCTCTAAGTGCCGGCGTCAGATTCAAGCGATCTTGGTGGGCACGTGAGCCTGGCACCCACCCGATGGGCGAACGCCAGATGGGAAAAGACAAGCCTCTCGGTTACTCGTTCCGCCCCAAGCGCGGCCAACCAAATACCCTGCGAAGGGATCGTGCGTCCAAGCACCTTGCCGCGCAAATGCGCAGCGGCCGCTCGATGCAGATTCCTGAAACCAGTCTGGCCAGGGACCGCCGTCAGAGGCCTGGCACGCCCCGCTGCAGGGCGAAGTCCAACAGCACCCGGTCCGTCGGCTCCGCGGGCCAGGTGGTGCCGGCCAGCCATTTGAAGAACGTCGTCCCGGCAATGCGACTGGCCGGCCCATCGCGGCGCCAGGCACGCGCGATGGGAGAGGCAACCTTCTCAAGCTGCTCGACCTGGAAACGTGTCCGCCACTCCGCCTGCATCGGCTCCAGCATTTCCGCATACATCGCGCGCGCCTTGGCCATCTGATCGTTTTCCCACAGTTCGCGGATGCGCCGCAGGCGGTCGCCCTCCGACAGCGTGGGAACGGACGTAGCGGGTGCGGCGCCTGGCTCGTCCGGCGGCGAAGCGGGCACCGCGATGCCGACGCCCGCGTAACCCTTCTTGAGTGCGTCCTTGAAATAGGCGGCAGGCGATTTCAGAGCCGGCATCGTAGCGCTGCGCAGTCGCGCGTCGACGTGATCCAGGGTCGCGCGGATCTGCCCCTCGTCCGTGGTTGCATAGAGGTCCTGCGCCTCGTCTTGCTTGATCCCCAGCGCAATCAGGCGCCCCACCAGCTCCAGGTCGAAAACGTTGCGGTTGGCGGCGTTGATGTCCTCAAGCCGCTGCTGAACCTTGGGGACCACTCGGAACTGGATTTCCTCGATCTTGCGGCCTCTCTTGTGCTCGATCAGCTCCAACCCGAACTCCTCGCACAAGGCGTCGATCTCGGCGATCGCCTTGCTGATGACGTCGCGCTTGAGGAAGCGGTAGTCCACTTCCTTGATATCGCTGCGACCGGTCAGGACCGCAGCCCACCACATTACGTCCTCTCGCATGGACAACCGACCGGGCGAAGTCAGGTAACGAGCACCGATCTCGTAGAGCACGGCCGCCGAGTAGCTGCGCATCTGGCTGCTCATCTCGAGCAACACCCGCGTGTACTGGTGGGGCTTGACGAGGCGCTCCTTTATTTCCTCGGGATAGCGCCAAGTGACCATGCACGGGCGCCCCCTGCCCTGCTCCTCGATGGTCACGGTGCCCAGCAGCTGGGACGAAACCCAGCGCTTGAGCGAGCTGCTGCTGGTCGACCATTCGATCGTCGTCGCCTGCATATCGCGCAGATGGGACTTCAGCAGCTCCGTGTTGTTGGAGTTGAAGCGTGCGTCACCGATCAACTCGCTCAGGGCCAATCGGTAAACCGGCTCGTCAACGCCCTGACGCTGGGAATGGTAGAGCAGCGCGTTATAGATGCGCCGAGAAAGCAGGGTCAGGCGTCCGCGCTTCGGGCGGATGGCGATGGCCTCGTTGGCCTTGGCAACGCTTTGCTCCTCGACCGAGGGGGGTGGGCGAGGCGAACTGCGCGGGGATTCGTCCTCGACCATGAAAGTAGTGTTCGTGCTGAAGCTCACATCATGTCGGCCTAATGTGATTTCGTCAATTCACAGTTGGCAGAGTGCTTTCGCTTGAGCTGTTGAAGTGAAACACTTGGGAGATTGAAGAGTTGAAGTTTCATTTTCCTCAATTGGATCAATGGCTTGCACCACTTGGTGTGAGGTTCCTTGGGAAATAATGTGAGAACGGATGGGATTTGAGGTGAGCAGATCTGGGTTCCTATCAACCAAGATGTGAGGTGGCTTGGGGTTTGATGTGAGTGGATATGGGCAACCGCCCTCCTTCAATCCCTCAGCGCCCCGTGCATAGCCCTGCAGAGGGCCATAAGGATGTGCCCACGGGTGGGAAAGGCCGTCTCAACCCCTTGGCGGAACGCGTTGGTGACCCGCCAAAGCCCCGGTTCCCCAATAAACCTCACACTTCGCGGAGGGTGTTCCAGGGGAGAATGGCTGAAACTTGTTCATTCGGCAGATTCTCATAGAATCGCCGAATTCTGTCGAATGAGGCTTCTTCAATATGTCCGCTCTCGTACCGCCAGTCGGTGGAAACCAGGTTTCCACTGACATTGCCCCACCGCGCCCAACCATCAACATGGAGCGCATCGCTGGCCTAGCGGCCCGCGCCGGCTCCATGGTCGAGCAGATCCGGGGCATGCTCCTGGCCCCCGAGGCCCGCAAGACGGCCCCCACCTACTCCACGGCGCAGCTGGCCGCGCTGTGCGGGATGGACAAGGCGCACATTGCGTACCGTATCACCAAGGAGGACCTTCCGGCCGGGCGCCTGTCGCCTTCCGGCGGCAAGCGCGTTTTTGGCTTGGACGAGCTCCGGCGCTGGACTCGCACTTACCGCGGCGAAAAGATGCGCCCCGCGGACCGCAAGGCCATCACGATCGCGGTGGGTAACTTCAAGGGCGGGGTGGCGAAGACGACCACCGCCATGATCCTCGCGCAGGGGCTGAGTCTGCGGGGCCACCGAGTCCTGGCGATCGACACCGATCCGCAAGGGTCACTCACCACGCTGCACGGTTTGCTCCCGGAGGCCGAGGTGACCGAGGACATGACCATCGGCCCGCTGTGCGACGGTACACAAAGCGACATTCGGTACGCCATCCGGTCGACCTATTGGGACGGCATTGACCTGGTCGCCGCGGCCCCTTTCCTCTTCTCGGCCGAGTTCGCCTTGCCGGCGCGCCAGATGCAGGAACCTGGCGCCAAGTTCTGGGACGTGCTCAACATGGGGCTGGAAAGCGTGCGCGATCTCTATGACGTTATTGTCATTGACACCCCCCCTTCCCTCTCCTACGTCACCATCAACGCGCTTTGGGCTGCCAACGGCATCGTGGTCCCGGTGCCGCCCTCCGGGTTGGACTTCGCGTCCTCGGCCCAGTTCTGGTCGCTACTCGCGGACCTCGGGGGCAACCTGGACGGTCAAAGCAAGGACCGCGAGGGCAAGGCTTTTGATTTCCTACACGTGCTTCTAAGCCGGGTTGACGCATCCGATCCGGCGATGCCAGCCGTGCGGCAGTGGATCCAGGCGACGTATGGTGAGTACACCTTGCCGGTCGAGATCCCCAAGACCAGTGTGACGAGCAATAAGGCGGCGGAGTTCGCCACCGTCTATGACGTGCAGAAGTATGAGGGCGCGGCCAAGACCTACAAGCGCGCCGTGGAGGCGTACGACTCGTTCGTAGAACTGGTTGAGCAGTCGATGGTGGGCGCCTGGCAGGGCCAGGGCAGGGCGCACCGATGAAGCGGAGAGGGACCAGCAGCGACCGGCGCAACGGTGGAAACCTGGTTTCCACGCAGTTGTCGGCTGCAAATCTCAGGGCGTGTGGAAACCAGGTTTCCGCGATGAGTTTGGTGGGCGCGGCCGGAGCCCAACTCTTCCGACTGGCGTCGGATCAGAACATGCGTTGCGCATCGATCCCGGAGCCATGCGTCGCTCGAAAACTCGAAGAGTTTTGTGGAAACCAGGTTGCCATACAGGGCTCGGCAGTCGTGGAGGAAATCGAAGGCAGGCGATCGGCGCGCCGGCCAAGTGCGGGTGCCGCGTTCACAGGGCCGGCGGGCTCACGTCAGCGAGCCGCAAGCGCCGGATCTGGAAACCAGGTCTCCACATCCGGCCTGGAGGCCGCGCGGAACGCCACGATCACACATCTAACGTCGAACAGACTTCGGGGCGAGACATCGAATCCGCGGGCAAGCGTGCGCAGAAACTGCGCAGGGGGTGGATGTGGAAACCAGGTTTCCACGTCCGAGCCTACAGCACACAGCAGAGGGCAGGGCCGCAGCCCGTGCCCAACTTCGACCAAAGGTAGGGCTCCCGTCCTGGCTACTTGGAACAGTGGAAACCTGGTTTCCAGCGAAGTGTCGCAGGTGGGTGGCTCTTCGAGAGAATTCCATACTGACCAGATGTCGGCATTCTGTCGCCTATGGACGCCGCACTATGGCACCGAACGTGGTCCCGTCCTGCGTGCCGAAATCCGACGCGGACACTCCGAATCAGTCTCGCGCCTCTACAAGGAAGCATGACCATGGCAAGCACACGCAAGCGACTCGAAGCACTGACGGCAGGGCTCTCTCTCCCGGCCGACTTGGAAAGGTCAGCGCCCAATATGCCGGTTTCTCCGCCCGCACCGGATCAGGCGCCGTCCGCAGCCCCAGGCATGGAAACCAGGTTTCCACCCGCAGCTGTGGGCGGCTTTCTTCCGCGTACGGGACCCGGACAGATGCTCGCGTTTCGAGGGCAGATCCAGCAGGTGGAGGGTGAGATGGCGTCCTTGCGGGACAAGCTGCGCCAGTACGAAGGCGCGCTACCCACGCGCAAGATGGATCCGAAGACCATCCGCCACAGCCGCTACGCTAACCGTCACAAGGCCTCGTTCGCGACGAGCGAATTTGCCGGCCTGAAGGCTGATATCGAGCACGCCGGAGGCAACGTCCAGCCAATCCTTGTGCGGCCTGTGATCGATCTTCCGGGGGAGTTCGAACTGGTCTTTGGCCACCGGAGGCACCAGGCCTGCCTCGAGCTCGGGATCCCGGTGCTTGCATCGGTATGGATCGAAGACCTGGGCGACAAGGCGCTTTTTGAACTCATGGATAGGGAGAACCGGGAGCGCGCCGACCTGTCCTCGTTCGAGCAAGGCGTGATGTACCAGCGCGCGCTCGACGAGCAGCTTTTTCCAACCCAACGCCAACTGGCGGAAGCGTTAGGCGTCAGCCACACGTGGGTGCGAAAAGCCCTCCTGGTTGCTCAGCTGCCCGACGCCATCGTCGACTGCTTCAGAAGCCCGCTAGAGATCAACTTTCGTCATGCGGAGCAGATCCATGCGGCGCTCGAAAAGGATCGTCGCGGAGTGCTCAAGCGCGCCGAAAAGGTTCGCGGGCAGAATCTGTCTGCCGCTGTGGTCGTTGCAAGACTCATCGATGTAAGTCCTCGCTTCGAGAAAGTCGAGCGCATCGAATTGCAGTCCCAAGACCACAAGTTCGGCACTGCGACCCGCGGAAAGGGGGGGGAGCTGACGATCGTCATTGAGGCCGACACCTATGCTGAACTCAAGCCTGAGCTTCTTGAGCACGCCGTCGTTGACGGCCTGCGAAAGCTTCGAAAGTTGGCTTGACCGCGGCGGGGGCGACTGACCAATGCCCGGATGGCCACCTCAAACTCCCCCACCTATGGCCGGGCAAATTCCTCCAGGCCAGGACGGGGGGATTCTCGTCTTTTCTTCTTTGACGGCTGTTCGGCAAGCGAAGCGCGTCAGGCCGGAGGCGGCCGCCGGGGAGCGGTGGGCAGGCCACGATCGCCGCAGGGGCCGTCCACAGGCCTGTCCTGTGGACGGGTGGCTTGTCCACGGCGGGCGCGCCTGAGGGTCAGTCCGCCGGCGCCTTGATGGCCAGGCGCTGAGCCGCCTCCTTCAGCCGGTAGCTCTTGCCCTCGAACTCCAGCAGGCGGGAACGGTGCATCAGCCGGTCGAGGATGGTGGATGCCATCGTCATGTCGCCCAGGTAGGTGCCCCAGTCCCGGATCACCCGGTTGGACGTCACCAGCACGCTGGCGCGGCGGCGATGCCGTTGATGGACCAGGGTCTGCAGCAACTCCGCCGCCACCTCCGAGACGCGCTTGGCCAGGAACAGGTCGTCCAGCACCAGGAGGTCGGCCGCCAGCAGCCGCTGCAGCATCAGCTCGCGCTCTCGGGGTTCGGCCAAGGCGTAGCGGCCGAAGTCGGTGTCGGCCTCCAGATAGGCGACCTTCAGCCCCTGCTGCACGGCGTGGTAGGCCACCGCCTTGGCTACATGGCTCTTGCCCGTGCCGGGCTTGCCGATCAACAGGGCGTTGGCGCCCTCGCTGACGAACTTGAGCGTCTGCAGCTCGAAGCAGGCCGCGCGCGGCACCTTCGGGTTGAACGACCAGTCGATCTCGGCCAGCGTGACCTTCTCGTCCAGGTGCGAGTCCTTGTAGCGCTTGTCGATCAGGCGGCTCTGGCGGCGATCGAGTTCGTCTTGCAGCAGCAGCGCCAGCAGCTCCTGCGCCGTCATCTGCGAGGCCTGCGCCTGCTCCAGGCGCGTCTGCAATGTGTCGCGCGCCCCGGACAGGCGAAGCTGCGCCAGGGTGCGTTCAAGTTCGGCGATCGACATGCTCATTGCAGCCACTCCCCGGCCACCGGCACGCCACCGGTCGCGGCGGCGAAGAAGTCCGCGTACGTGGCTGCATCGCGGATCAGCTCGTCGCGCTGCGTCAATGGCGGCGCCACAGGCGACGCGGCGGCTGCCGCCTCGGCTAGCTCGCCCACCATGGCCGTGATGGCCTTCAGCGTGGCGCGCTGCTGCTGCACCGCCAGCGCGCAGGCCTGCTCCACCAGCGCCGCCGGATGGTGACGCGCCAGCCCGACCAGCCCCCACATGCGCCGCTGCCCGACGCGTCCTTCGCGAGCAAACCACTGCTGGCACAGCGCCAGGCAATGGGGGCCGATCTCGCGCGCCAGCTTCCACAGCAGCTCGGTCTGCCGGCTCGGGTTGAACGGCCGCTCGTCCTCGGGCAGCACGGTGGCACCCCGCCGTTCGCTGCGCGCGTGCGTGCGCAACAGCGCGCCGGTCTGCCGGTCCCGGATCTCCACCAGGTGGGCGTACAGGCGCACCGTCACCTTCGCACCGATGGCCGCCGGACGGGCAGCGTAATTGCTGCTGTCCACCCGCACCGTGGTGTCGTCGCACACCGTGCGCACCATCTCGCGGAAGAAGGCGAAGCGGGTGATCGGCAGCGGCAGCAAACTGGCACGCTCCTCCTCGAACATGGCCTGCACCTGGCGCTTCTCGCGCCCGTGAATGCGCTTGGCCGCCCATGTGCTCTCCCAGCGCTCGAGGAACTCATTTTGTGCCTGCAGTGAGTCGAACCGCCGGCCCTTGAGCGCCGTGTCCTGCGTGTGCTGGATCGCGTTTTCCACGCTGCCCTTGCGGTTGGGGTCGCGCACCCGTGCCGGGTCCGCCACGCAGCCGTAATGGGCCAGCAGCGAGGCGTACACCGGGTTGAGCTCCGGCTCGTACAGATCGGGCTTGAGCACACCTTCCTTGAGGTTGTCCAGCACGACATAGCGCACCACCCCGCCGAAGTAGCGAAACGCCTGCTCGTGCAGCTCGGCCCACTCCTGCTGGCCGGATTTCCACACCACCCGGCGGAAGCTGCGACGCGAGTAGCGCAGCGTCATCACGAACAGCCGCGGGCGCTTCCAGCGGCCGCTGACCGGATCCAGCGTCATCGCGCCCTCGCCGTAATCGACCTGCGCCTCCTCGCCGGGGGCGAACTCCAGCCGGTCGAACTGCTCCGGCTCGCGCGAGCGCAGCTGCGCGACGAACCGCTTGACGCTGTTGTAGCCATGGCCGAAGCCGTGGACGTCCACCAGGTCCTGGTAGATCGCCATGGCGTTTCGCTTGAGCAGCAGCTGCGCCTGGATGAACTCGCGCCAGGGTTCGCACGCCGAGGTGTGCGCCGGTGGCCGGGGTGGGGGATTTTGGGCCGCTTTCTCGCCCTCCTTCAGAGGCGCCGAGCCGGTGGCCACCCCGGAGGAATTTGCGCCGGCCATCGCCGCCTGGTACTTGCGGATCGTTTTGCGGTCGATCCCCGTGATGCGGGCAATCTCCCGCTGGCCGGCTCCTCGCGCCAGCAGCGTCTGGATGGTGGTTTTCTTGTTTGGCTTCAAGACGTTCAACTCCACGACCTCCTCGCTCGGGAGGTCAGTTCACGTCCTGTCCAAAGGGGGCCGGTGGCACCGGCCTACAACCCTCTCCCGATCAGTTCAGGTGGAGGAGTTTGAGGTGGCCACGGGTGGGGGATTTTGGGTGGCCATCCGGGACCAATGTGAGAGCAATTGGGATTCGCCGCTGGAAAGGGGGGACTCCCCGCAGCGTCCACGGCAGTGAAATGGGGAGCCCGCCTCTGGACGGGCATATCTCATTCCAACTTCGCGAGCGCAAAAACTCCATTGAAATCAACGACTTAAAAAGAGCTTCTCCCAAAGCACGGCTCGGAGCATCACAAAATCGCATTGATGATAAGTAAATTTAGTAAGATGCAATTTCGTGCCCTTGTGGGCCGGGGCTCGCAGCGTTGCACCGCATGATGTCCAGCTTTTAATCGTCCCGCCCATCCGATGGCACACAGCAACCTTCCCACGCCTTCGCAGCTCGACAGTCTCGATGACGCTCAACTCGAGCAACTCGCGGTGGCCTGGCGTGCCCAGGCCTTGCGCGGCGATCGGAAGGCCCACGGTATCGCGCATGCCTTGGAGGTTGCGCACCGCCAACGCCTGCGGGCCAGCCAGGTCGCGCAGCTGCCAGACCCCGTGACGCCGTCGCGGCCCTGGTGGAAATTCTGGGCCGCTTCAAAAACGCCGCGCGCCACGACCTGACCCCGCGCCATGCGCAAGCCCCCGCCGCCTCCCCGAAAACTCGACAGCAGCCACTTCGCCTTCATGCGGGCGCTGTCCCAGGGCGTCGACGAGCGCGCGAGCTGGGACCGATATCTGCGCGTCGAAGGTGAACACACGGATTTGCGGACCGTCCGCCGGACGATCGCCTGGATCCAGGATGCGTTCGCGGCGGCCGCCGAACGCGAAAACAAGCCGGGCACCGCCCGGCTGCTGCGGCTCGATCCGGAACGCTTCAGCGCAGCACCTGCGCAACCGACCTTGGCCGAGTTCGCGCTCGCGCAGGGGATGGAAGAGTTCTCCGAAGACGAGCAGCTCCAGGCCTATGAAGAGGCGTACCCGCGCACTGGCAAAGCTGGCGGGGGCAGGGCAGGGCAGGGCGCTTCGTCCCCCACGCGTCGCGGGCGCATCATCGCGCGGCAACTCGAGGCACTGCAGTGGCTTCAAAACCTTGTCGCTCAAGACCCCCGACCGGGCGATCGGGTGGGGGCTTGGCTGAACCCTCGGCTTGCGGGGCGCCTCGAGCGCGCGAAATTGAACACGCTGTTCGATCTCGTGGAGCACATGAATGGCGTCGGCGCTCGCTGGTGGGTTCAGGTGCCCGGCGTGGGGGAGCGCAAGGCCTCGCGCATCCTCGAATGGCTGCAGACCCACGAGACGGCGCTGGGCTTGCGCGTCGGTGCACATGCGGCGCAGCGGCGATCGGATTTGACTTTTGATTCGCTGACCGAAGTGCTGCCGGCGGCGACGGCCCTTCGGCCCTTGGAAAAATTCGTGGTGCCGTCGGAGCTTGACGGCTCCGCGGGCCGATTCCGTGCACCGCCTGAAAAATGCCTGCTTGTGGCCGCCGACGACTATGCGGCCATCGGTGCCTGGCTGACTTCGAAAGGGCGAGGGACGAAAGACGGCGAGCTCACCGCCACGCAGCGCGCGTATCGCCGGGAAGCGGAGCGGCTGTTGCTGTGGGCTGTCCTCGAGCGGAACAAGGCGCTGTCTTCATTGGCCGTGGAAGACGCCCCGGCGTTCCGGGACTTCCTGCAGAACCCGCCGGCGTCCTGGTGCGGGCCGCGGCATCGCCAACGCTGGTCGCCGCTGTGGCGGCCCTTCGAGGGACCGTTGGCACCGGCTGCGCTGCGGCATGCGCTGAACATTCTCAGAAGCCTGTTCGGTTTTCTGGTGAGCCAGGGCTATGTGACGGGCAACCCGTTCGCGGCCCTGGCGATGCCGGTCCAACCCCTGCGGCCGCTGGGCTCCAACCGAACCTTGACGTTCACGCAGTGGGACCACCTCGACGCCATGCTCGAGCGCCAGGTCGACACGGAAGCCGCGCGGCGACTTCGGCGCGGCATGCGGTGGCTGTATGCCACCGGGCTGCGACTCGCCGAAATCACGCATGTGAAGTGCGAGGACCTCGAGCGGGTCGCGTACCGCGATGTCGATGGCTCGACCGCGACCGACTGGATGCTCACGGTGGTGGGCAAGGGCGCGAGGGTCCGCCAAGTGCCGGTGCCGCATGAGCTGGTTGACGAACTCGCTGATGAGCTGGGCCGATTCGGCCTGGAGCGCGCGGTCACCGCGCCGAGCAATCGAGGCATCCACGTGATGGCACGGTTTGAAGCGGGGCTCGAGCGACCCTCTGCCTGGTCGGCCTCGGGGCTTTACCAGGCCATGAAGAATTTTCTTGCGCAGGTGGCCGACGGCGTAGGCGGGGAGGATGGCGAGCGCCTTCGAAAGGCCAGCTCCCATTGGCTTCGCCATTCCCACGCCTCGCACGCATTGCACGGCAGGGGAGGGCAGCGACCGGTGCCGATCCAGATCGTGCAGAACAACCTGGGGCATGCGTCGATCGGGACGACGTCGATGTACCTCACGACGGAACGCGATGAGAGGTTGCGGGCGATGCGGGGGTTTTGGAAGCGTCCCCATAGCTGAACCCCCAGAACAACCATCGGACTTGGGCACCATAACGCGCAACTTATCGAACCCTTCTCCGACCCGTTCGAGCGAATCTCTTTGAATGGCGGTACTTCGGGGGCGCGAGTCTGCACGATGTGCGAGCGCTTCCTGGCCTGCTGGCTGCTGGCTGCTGGCAGCTGCCGCCTCACCGAAAGGCTGCAGAACAGCGTGCGGACGGTCGTTGCCTGCTTCGCCAGCGCGGCGGACAAAGCGACGCCAAATTGCTATGCATCCGCGCTCCACATGGCAGCGGCTGCGCTGCTCTTTGGTTCACCGGAGTTTGCCCGCAATAGAAGCGCGGCCTTGTCATCGCGATGGCTTCCTGGCTCGCAGGACGGGACTGAGACAGTAAGGGCCATCAAACGGCAACAACAATGACGCCTTGCCTAAAGTCCGATGCCATTGAAACTCTTGCCTTTGCCTTTGCCTTTGCCTTTGCCTTTGCCTTTGCCTTTGCCTTTGCCTTCGCCTTCGCCTCGCCTCGCCATCGGTGCTTTGGCCGATGACGAAGGACGAGGTGCCCGATCAGCAGGGCATTTTGTTCGACACGGCCTGCGCTAGCTCATGACCTTGCTGTCCGGGCGTCGTGATCATTTACACGCCCGATGGCGTTGTCTCTGCGTCAAGCCGATTCCGGTCTTCCTGCGTCGCGGCGACGTCATGACATTGAACGAGAGTCCGTTGGGCAAGCAGCGGCAGCGGAATTCTTTAAAGCCCGATCCAGGCCCAGACGCAGCGTCGCGTCGAGTGAAGGAAGGAAATGAGCGTGCGCGCTTACACGGGTTCCGCGGACATCATCTGCGCCGCCATTCCGTCGAAAAGGAGTTTGACCCGAACCAACTCCAGGCGAGCCGAGGGGACCATGATCTTGACCCAGCGTGGCGCCAACGGGAATTGGTCCAGCACGAGGGCAAGTTGCCCGGCGTTCAGCGCATCCGAAACGATGGGCAGCGCAAGCTGGACGATCCCCTGGGTGTTGGCTGGAGTGAACCCCTGTGGCTGGACCACGGGGCTCATGCGAACTAAGCCGCCTTCCGAGCAAGCTGGGATTCGAATTCGTTGGGTGGAAGATAACCGAGCGCCGAGTGAAGCCGCTTTGCGTTGTAGACCTCTTCAATGAACCGTGGAAGCCGGCTGGCGACATCACTGAAGGTCTCGTAGCCGCCGATGTAGACGTCCTCGACCTTGAGCGTCTTCATGAAGCTCTCGGCCTGCGCATTGTGGTACGGATTGCCGGGCGAGCTCATCGACCCGCGCAGCCCGGCTTCCTGCAGGGCCCTGCGATAGGTTTCACTTGCATATTGCGATCCCCTGTCCGTGTGAAAGATGCAGCCAGCCGGAGGTTGTCGGTCCTCCACTGCAGATCGCAATGCGGCCAGAGCCAGCGTCGTGTCGATGTTGCGCGAGATCGCGTAGCCCACCACCTTGCGGCTACAAGCATCCAGAATCGCGGCCAGGTAGCAAAACCCCGAAGCGATGCGGATGTAGGTGAAGTCGGCGACCCAGACCTCGTTCGGCCGCGTCGGGATGACGTTGCGATAAAGGTTCGGGAAGATCGGCGAATCGTGCTTGCTGTCGGTGGTTCGAACGAATCGCCTGCGAAGCTTGATGCCCAGGCCTTGGGCCCTCATCACGCGTGCGACCCGCTTGTGATTGACCACATGGCCGCGGCGGCGCAATTCGTGTGTCACGCGCCGGTAGCCGTAGCCTGGCACCTCGTCCTGGATGGACCCAATCAACTCGGCGAGCCGGGCGTCTCCCAAATCTTCGTCCACTGCCGTCGACCGGTAGTAGAACGTGCTGCGCGGAAGATCGATCACTTGGCACCCCCGTCGAATGGAGCAGGCTTCGGGCCGGTGACGATTGATAAGTTCTCGTTGTCGCTCACGAGGCGAAGGCGTGGAGTTTTTTTGACAAGGTCGAGCTCCATGGTGAGCTGGCCGACCTTGCGTTCGAGGGCCGCGATCTTGGCCTCGTATTCCGTGATGACCGATGCCTCAGCCTCTTCGGTGCTCAGCTCTCCCCGGTCGTACTGCGTCAGCCAGAGCTGAATCAGGTTGGTCGACAGGGTGTACTTCTTCGCCGCATCGCGCCGGCCGATGGCACCGCTGCGAATGTCCTGGCATAGCTGAATCTTGAACTCCGGCGCGTGGCGCCGGTATGGACCTCTTGATGACATGACCTTCTCCTGGTTGAAGGCCCGGTCAGCGTATCAGTTCTGATTTGCCCCGTGGTCCAGCCACAGGGGTTCACTCCAGGCGCCGGCCGAAATTTGACCCGTTGGGGGTGCGGCGGAAAACTTGGACTACCTGAAAGTAGTTCATGTATTCATATGAAGACCGCATCCGAGCGGTCACGCTCTACATCAAGCTGGGCAAGCGCACCGGGGCGACTATCCGCCAGTTGGGCTACCCGACGAAGAACTCTTTGAAGAGCTGGCATGAGGAGTACGAGCGGCGCCTGGACCTGTCGTCCGGCTACGTGCGCTCAAAGCCGAAGTATTCTCAAACTCAGAAGGAGCAGGCTGTCAAACACTACGCCGAGCACGGGCGCTGCATCGCCTCCACGGTCAAGGCGTTGGGCTATCCGTGCCGCGATTTGCTGCGTGCCTGGATTGATGAACTGGACCCCAACTCCCGGCAGCGCGTTGTCGGCAGGGCCGTCAGTGCACCTCGGCCGCCGCAACTGAAGAAGCTGGCGGTCCTCGAACTGTGCACTCGTGAGGGAAGTGCGCAGGTGGTTGCTCAGAAGCTTGGTGTGAGCAGGCCGACGTTGTACAACTGGAAGAACCAGCTTCTGGGACGTGAGGCACCCGCATCCATGAAACACACCAATCAGTCCCCACGGGCTCAAGAGCGCGACGAGCTCGAGCGCGAGGTTGATGCGTTGCGCCGCGAAGTCAGGCAACTGCGCCTTGAGCAGGACCTCTTGAACAAGGCCAATGAACTGTTAAAAAAAGGCCTGGGCGTCGATCTGCAGCTCCTGTCCAACCGGGAGAAGACACTGCTGATTGACGCCCTCAAGGAGCACTATGACTTGCCAGAGCTCCTTGGACAGTTGGGTCTTGCACGTAGCTCGTACTTCTACCATCGGGCCCGCGCAGCGGTGGGTGACAAGTACCTCCAAGTGCGTCAGTCCATCACCGAGATCTTCGAGTCGAACCACCGTTGCTACGGCTACCGCAGGCTACAGGCCTCGCTGACCAGGCAGCAGGTCAACATCTCGGAGAAGGTGGTGCAGCGGCTGATGAAGCAGGAGCGCCTGGTTGTTCCAATGCACAAGAAGCGCAGATACGCCTCGTACCTGGGGGAGATCAGTCCAGCACCAGAGAACATCATCAACCGCGACTTCCAGGCTGCGGCACCCAATGAGAAGTGGCTCACGGACATCACAGAGTTCCAGATCCCCGCCGGCAAGGTTTACCTGTCGCCGATCATCGATTGCTTCGACGGCATGGTGGTGAGCTGGACCATTGGCACGAGCCCCGACGCTGAGCTGGTCAATACCATGCTGGATGCAGCCATCGAGACGGTGACGGACACCGCTGACCGGCCTGTGGTCCACTCCGACCGCGGCGGCCACTATCGCTGGCCAGGCTGGCTATCAAGAATGAGCGATGCCAACCTCATCCGCTCGATGTCCCGCAAGGCCTGTTCTCCGGACAATGCGGCTTGCGAAGGCTTCTTCGGTCGCCTCAAAAACGAACTGTTCTATCCTCGGGACTGGAAGGGCACGACCATCGAGCAGTTCATTGAAGTGGTCGACTCGTACATCCGCTGGTACAACGAGAAGCGGATCAAGATCTCCCTTGGCTCTCTCAGCCCCATCGAATACCGGGTGAGCCTTGGACTTGCGGCATAAAACCAGTCCAAGTTTTTATCCGCACCCCCGCCGGGTCAGGATTGCATGGAACTCAACACTAAGTGCACCATCTTCCCAAAGGCCTACACGACATCGGGACCGAAGTTGTTCCCGCACCGCGCCTGCTCGCTGAAGTACGCCCATTCGCCCCCCCACCACCAAGGCTCCACTTCAATAGCACCGATTTTCGTACTCGAAAATGATAGCCTGTTGAGTTCCATGCAATCCTGACCCGGCATTTCCATCCAATATTGACCCACCCTCTTTGCGAGCCTGGTGGCTCACGGTGTGGATAAGTTCTTGGTCTTCTCCTTCTTTCTGGGTTGGTCTGCCTGAACGGGTTGAGCCGAGCTGTGCTTGAAGCGGAAGCTGTCGTTGCCGGTCTCCAGGATATGGCAGTGATGCGTGAGCCGGTCCAGCAGCGCCGTCGTCATCTTCGCATCGCCGAACACGCTGGCCCACTCGCTGAAGCTCAGGTTCGTCGTGATCACCACGCTCGTGCGCTCGTAGAGCTTCGAGAGCAGATGGAACAACAACGCCCCGCCCGAGGCGCTGAACGGCAGGTAGCCGAGCTCGTCGAGGATCACCATGTCCGCGTACATCAGCCGATGCGCGATGTGGCCCGGGTTGCCGCTGGCCTTCTCCTGCTCGAGCGCGTTGACCAGTTCGACCGTGGAGAAGAACCTCACACGCCGGTGGTGATGCTCGATGGCCTGCACACCCAGCGCCGTGGCGATGTGGGTCTTGCCCGTGCCCGGGCCACCGACGAGCACCACGTTCTGGGCGTCCTCCATGAACTCGCATCGATGCAACTGCCGCACCAAGGCTTCATTGACCTCGCTGTGCTGGAAGTCGAAGCCTGTGAGGTCGCGGTAGGCCGGGAAGCGTGCCAGCTTCAACTGGTAGGCCACCGAGCGCACCTCGCGTTCGGCCGTCTCGGCCTTGAGCAACTGCGAGAGCATCGGCTGCGCGGCCTCGAACGCCGGCGAGCCCTGCTCGGCGAGTTCGGCCACGGCGTGCGCCATGCCGTGCATCTTGAGTTCACGCAGCATGATGACGATGGCTGCACTGGCGGGGTCATGGCGCATGGCGCACCTCCTGGATGATGATCGGATCGGCTGCAGTCACGCGTCCTCTGAGGGAGTCATAGCGCAGCACATTGGCCTGGGGTTCGTTTGCAAGGCGCAACGCCTGAGGCGCCGTCACCGGCGCTGGCGCCACCGGCTTGCCGTCGAGCAGCCGATGCAGGACGTTCAGCACATGCGTCTTGCTCGCGACGCCCGCTTCCAGTGACAGCTCGACCGCGGTCAGCACGGCCTGCTCGTCGTGGTGCAAGACGAGCGCGAGGATCTCCACCATCTCCCGGTCGCCACCGGGCTGCTTGAGCAGGACGGTCTGCAACCGTCTGAAGCCCTGCGGCAGCTCACTGAAGGGCGCGCCGTTCCTCAACGCCCCCGGCTTGCGTTGCAGCACCGCCAGGTAGTGACGCCAGTCGTAGACGGTCTGGCCGGCCGTATCGTGGCGACGGTCGATGATCCGCGTGTGCTCGCACAGGAGCTGCCCCTCGGCCGCCACGACCAGGCGGTCTGCGTAGACCCGCAGGCTCACCGGGCGGTTCGCATAGGACGCGGGCACGCTGTAGCGGTTGCGCTCGAAGTGCACCAGGCAGGTGGGTGAGACGCGCTTGGTGTGCTCGACGAAGCCGTCGAAGGGACGAGGCACGGGCATCAGCAGCGGCCGCTCCTGGGCCCACACGTCGGCCAGAGTGCCGGGCAGCTTGCCGTGAGTGATCTCGCCCCACAGCGCCTTGCAGCGTTGCTCGAGCCAGTCGTTGAGCATCGGCAGCGTCGCGAACGCCGGGACGGGCTGCCACAGCCGGTGACGCGCATCGCGCACATTCTTCTCCACCTGACCCTTCTCCCAGCCCGAAGCCGGGTTGCAGAACTCGGCCTCGAACAGGTAGTGGCTGACCATGGCGCTGAAGCGCGCGTTGACGTCGCGCTCCTTGCCGCGGCGCACGCGATCCACGGCCGTCTTCATGTTGTCGTAGATGCCTCGTCGCGGCACGCCGCCCAACACTTCGAAGGCGCGGTTGTGCGCGTCGAACAGCATCTCGTGGGTCTGCAGTGGGTATGCCCGCACCAGGAAGGCCCGGCTGTGGCTGAGCTTGAAGTGCGCGACCTGCAGCTTGGTGCGCTCCCCGCCGATGACGGCCCAGTCCTCGCTCCAGTCGAACTGGAACGCCTCGCCCGGGCCGAAGGCCAGCGGCACGAATGTGCCTCGACCGGTGGTCTGCTCCACCTCGTGGCGATGCGCGTGCCATGCCCGCGCGAAGGCGGCCACGCGGTTGTAGGAGCCCTGGTAGCCGAGCGCGGCCAAGTCTGCATGCATCTGTTTGAGGGTGCGCCGCTGCTTGCGCGATCTCGATGCCTCGCTCTTGAGCCAGGCGCCAAGCTTCTCTGCATACGCATCGAGCTTGCTCGGGCTGACCCGCTTCGCGTAGCTGGGCGCCGCCTCACCCTCGCGAAGGTACTTGCGGATGGTGTTGCGAGACAGGCCCGTGCGTCGGGCTATCTCCCGGATGGACAGTTGCTCACGCAATGCCCAACGTCTGATGACACTCAGTGTCGCCACGTCAATCACTCCTGTGCTCCTGCCGCTAAAAGCAGCAGGTTAGGGTTCTTACGTGGGTCAGATTTAGATGGAAATCTGGAGTGAACCCCTGTGGCTGGACCACGGGGCAAATCAGAACTGATACGCTGACCGGGCCTTCAACCAGGAGAAGGTCATGTCATCAAGAGGTCCATACCGGCGCCACGCGCCGGAGTTCAAGATTCAGCTATGCCAGGACATTCGCAGCGGTGCCATCGGCCGGCGCGATGCGGCGAAGAAGTACACCCTGTCGACCAACCTGATTCAGCTCTGGCTGACGCAGTACGACCGGGGAGAGCTGAGCACCGAAGAGGCTGAGGCATCGGTCATCACGGAATACGAGGCCAAGATCGCGGCCCTCGAACGCAAGGTCGGCCAGCTCACCATGGAGCTCGACCTTGTCAAAAAAACTCCACGCCTTCGCCTCGTGAGCGACAACGAGAACTTATCAATCGTCACCGGCCCGAAGCCTGCTCCATTCGACGGGGGTGCCAAGTGATCGATCTTCCGCGCAGCACGTTCTACTACCGGTCGACGGCAGTGGACGAAGATTTGGGAGACGCCCGGCTCGCCGAGTTGATTGGGTCCATCCAGGACGAGGTGCCAGGCTACGGCTACCGGCGCGTGACACACGAATTGCGCCGCCGCGGCCATGTGGTCAATCACAAGCGGGTCGCACGCGTGATGAGGGCCCAAGGCCTGGGCATCAAGCTTCGCAGGCGATTCGTTCGAACCACCGACAGCAAGCACGATTCGCCGATCTTCCCGAACCTTTATCGCAACGTCATCCCGACGCGGCCGAACGAGGTCTGGGTCGCCGACTTCACCTACATCCGCATCGCTTCGGGGTTTTGCTACCTGGCCGCGATTCTGGATGCTTGTAGCCGCAAGGTGGTGGGCTACGCGATCTCGCGCAACATCGACACGACGCTGGCTCTGGCCGCATTGCGATCTGCAGTGGAGGACCGACAACCTCCGGCTGGCTGCATCTTTCACACGGACAGGGGATCGCAATATGCAAGTGAAACCTATCGCAGGGCCCTGCAGGAAGCCGGGCTGCGCGGGTCGATGAGCTCGCCCGGCAATCCGTACCACAATGCGCAGGCCGAGAGCTTCATGAAGACGCTCAAGGTCGAGGACGTCTACATCGGCGGCTACGAGACCTTCAGTGATGTCGCCAGCCGGCTTCCACGGTTCATTGAAGAGGTCTACAACGCAAAGCGGCTTCACTCGGCGCTCGGTTATCTTCCACCCAACGAATTCGAATCCCAGCTTGCTCGGAAGGCGGCTTAGTTCGCATGAGCCCCGTGGTCCAGCCACAGGGGTTCACTCCAATCACCGGGCTTAGTGGGTCACTTCTAGATGGAAATCAACACTTGTTCTTCTCATCCTGCAGGTTGTGCGCCTTGATGTAGACCCAGAGCTGCTTGACAACCTCGGTGCGTGCCAATGGCGCCGAGCCGATGACGGCGGCGAGCTCGGCGCTGGGGGTGAGCGTCTTCATGAAGGCCGCGTTGGGCGACCGCTTGGCGGCTGCCTTCTTCGCCGGCGGGGCGGGAGGCGTTTTGGATGTGGCCATTGTCTGTTCTTGGTGGATCTGAAAGGGGTCGATGCTATCGGATGACGTACTGACCCCAGGCGGCCCTCCGGAACGCGTCACGCATGCGCGCGAGCTCCCCTATGGAAACGGCAGCGCTTCGCGCACCTCAGCACCATGGCGATCGCTGCTTTCGTCAACGCGAGCGAGCGGTCGGGCGACCTGTGGTGAAGTCTTCCGGCCGAAGCAGGCCCACGGGCCGATCAGCTTGCGGGACCGCCGTCTTAGGGGTGGCGGACGGCTGCGCAGGTGCACGCGATCGAGGTGAACCTGCGCGAAGTTGAGAGGCACTCGGCCCAATGCCGCGACGGTGGAGCGCCGCACGGCTTTGAAGCATTCATACGCGCGGTCCGTATGGACGGCTTCTGGAAACGGCGCGTCGTCGAAGGCAGAGGCGGCGTTGCTACAGTCGCTACCCCAACCCGAACACTAGATGCGATCCTTGTCTTTCCCAATCTTGCGCCCTGCCCTCCCGGGCATGGCCAGGCGCGCGAGATATTGCACGAGACTACGCGATGTCGCGAGCGGCACAAAGCCGTCGCTAAGCGAAGCAGCGCAGCCAGAAGCGCCATGTCGACGCCCAGCTCGGTCAGAATGATCCAAGGCCACGCTGCCGTTCGGCCGAGCCTGAGGCCAGTGCTGCACGTCGCTTGTCGAGCGACGTGTGCCGCAAGCGGGTGCGGTTATTTCAGGCGAACGAAGGGTTCAGCAAGTCGATGCCCGCGCCTTTGCACTTGATCCAGGGAGCCGGCGGGTGCTCGCGCCCGTTCCAAGCTGCCAGCGCGGCGCGGGCATCCGACCCGTGCTCGTAACAGTACCGGCGCACGTAGCCGACAGGATCCAGCCCGACGATGATCGCCGTCGTGAAATTAAACCGGCGCACCGCGCACAAGACGCCGTCGACGACGCGCAAGTCCGTATACCCCGATGCCAGCAGCATGGCGTGCAAAGGGTCGACGGGATCAAGGCCCGAAGGAGCGGAAGCGGCGGCACGGGCGGTCGAGAGCATCACTGAGATTCTGACAAGAAAAAGCACCGGGACAGCGGATAGGGCTTGCCCCAGCATGTTGCCCGTGTACGCCGCGACCGCTGCTAGCGGCGACTCGCCGGGGTCCCACGGAGCGACGCGGGCGCGGACAGCGGTCATCACGGCATCTCCCGGGCCAGGATGTACTCTAACGCCTCGCCCGCATGCAGGGCAGCCGTAAAGATCGCGGTGCGGTCGTTGCGCGGCATCTGTATCCAGCTGCCGAGGCAGGCCACGTGGTCAATGGTGGCGTCCACTAGGTCGATATGCCTGAGCACGATCGCTGTCGAATTCATCCACAAGTTACTTGACGCATACACCGGGGTCGCCGAAGCGCTGACCGGATGCGCAAATCAGCCAGTCGGGTATCCCTATCTAGGGGTCTCCTCGTTTTCAGTGCAATAAGTGACGGTACGAAAAGCTAGCACTGGCGCGGAGGTGGTGTTGGTAGATCGTTGATTTCATTGACTTTCCTGTTCACTTTCAAATCTGCGATTCGTGGCGTCAAACCGTGGTCGGTTTCATCCATTGGTGCCAGTTATCGATGCATTTGGCCGCGAAGGCAGGATTTGGTCAGCATAGCGGTCAACCGGGAAGCGAAACACACCCCGCAAGTTGATGCTCTCCAGCCTGGTGGGCGCAATCTTCCCGATCAGTTCCGGTGGAATGACCTGGCGGCGGTTCGACCAGCGATCCAGGACCGCCTGCATCTGTGAGGTATTCCACGCCATCACGATGTTGGCCATCAGGCTCAACGCATCGGCCACAGCCTGCATTTCATCGACACGTTTGGCCTGCGCCGGGCTGATCCGGCCGGTATAAATGGCGCGCTTGAGGGCGTTAACAGCCTCGCCCCGATTGAGCACCCGGCGCAACTCGTTCCTGAAAGCGTCCTTGACAAAGTAGTCAGCCAAAAACGCCGTACGCAGCAACCGCCCCAATTGCACGCCAGCCTCATAGATTGGATCGCCCTGGGCGGCAGAACCGAACCGCGCAAGAGCTGCCACCGCACTGGCATGTCCGCTCATGACCGAGGCTGCCAGGTGCACCAGACTATCCCAATGCTTTTCGATCAAAGCGACGTCGACATTGGCTTCGCACACCGCAGCGATTTCTGCGGGCACTTTGGTGCCGCGTGGCACAAAGAGGTGGCGCTGTTTGAGTTCCTTCAACCGCGGGCAAAGATCAAAACCAAGCAAACGGGCATGTGACATGGCAAAGTCGGTGTAGCCATGGGTATCCACAGCAAGCTGGCTGGTCTCCAGCTTTTCTTGGCGGATGACACCTTCAATGGCCACGCCCGCCTGGCGCTCATTGAGCACAAAGGGCTGCGCATGGAAGATGCCCCACCGGTCTTTTACATGGGAGTAGATTCCAATGGAAGGTGTGTTGCGCCGAGGATCAAGCCGGGCTTGCCACACCCGTTTGGTGGTCTCCATGGTCATCATGTCAGAAGATGCCAAATCGGACCGCCCCCAGGTGGCGGCAATCGGGTGTCGCTGCATGAATTCCAGCACAGCCTGGCAGGCCTGGCTCAGACGCCGTTCGTCCCGCGCCCAGCGCATGGCCTGGCGAATGCTGGTGGCAGACAATTGCGGAATCATGCGCGCGCATTCGACCGCAGTCAGACTGGTGCCGTGGGCCATGATGCCGGCATAGACCATCAGCAGCTCGTCGGTAGAGCGCGGCTCACGTCCGAGCATGATCCAGCTAAAGCGCACCTGGGCGTCAACGGCCAGAATCACTTCCGGCAATTGAACCTCACCGATGCGGTGATCCAAAGCCGCGCGCAGCTTGGTCACTTCTGGGTCTTCGTCCTCTGCGGGCAATGGCGACAAATGGAGTTCATCATCCACGCGCAGTACGCCACTGCGGGCTGCAGCGGCCACCGCATCGACACCGGCAGTTACTCTGGCCAGCAAAGGCTTCAAGAAAGTGGCAGCCTTGCTGGGTAACGATAGACGGGCATAGTGTTTCTTGGACTCTGCCTGCCAACGCTCGTCCGTGAAGAACAAGCGCGCACGACCCCGAAAGCTCAGGCTGTGCTCAATCCAGACCGAGCCATTGCGCACCGCGCGGCGCAGGGCAAACAGGGTGGCCACCTCCAACGCCTGAAACGCCCGTTCCCGGTCTGGGCTGGAGATCGAAACCTGCCAGATCATTCCCAGACTTGGTGCCACCACTTCAACTGGCAGCTTTCTGGATCCTTTGAGATATAAAGCTTGCAGCTTGGCAAGGTACTCGATGGCAGGATGCTCGCCGGTGGCCTGCCAGGGCAGCTTTGCAATGGCGACGAGCAACGACCGCACGGGGCGAATTCCATCAATCAATCCCTCGCGGACCAGGGAGGCCCTGCTCGGTGGTTTGCGTTTCTGGGTTTCGGTGATCAAGGCTTCAAGACGGGCACGCAACTCAGCATCTGGCACCGCACCTTGCGCGCTCAAGGCAACAAGTTCGCCGAGCAGCGTTTTGTACATTGCGGCCCAATTGACGGTAGCGGGGACATCGGCGGCAGCCTGACGCCACAGATCGGCGATCCGGCGCTGCACCATAAGGATCAACTGGTCTGTGGTGGTGAACAGGCAATACCGAAGAAAGCATGCGACCTCCACGGTGCGCGCTGGCTCTTTGATCTTGGCTCCGGCTGAGGGCGGCCTGGAGACAAGTCGGCGCGCGTAGCGGCGCAAGATGAGATCGGGGATGTCTGCCAGGTGCTTATGAACGTCCAGCGTGTAAAGCAGGTCGATGCGCTCCAGTACCTCGCTGATTTGGCGGGTTGAGTGTTTCGCCGGTGCAGCCCATAGCCAACTCTGCTGGGTTTGTCCATCTGGGCGCAGCTCTGAAACTGAGGCTCGCCAGCGATCAAGTGTTGCTGGATCAACGCTGGCGGCGATGGCGGTGCCTGTTTCAACTTCAAGCTGGGCAAGTGCCGCCGCAATCAGTGTCCGAATTGCCCGCTCGTGCACGATCACCAGCTTGTTCTTGTACAGCCATTGACGCGCCCGCACGAGTAGCTGATCGCGGTCGGCGCAGCGCGCCACTTCGTCGCGCAGTTCACGTACCAGTGAGCGGCGCTGGTGCTCGCTCATCCACTGGAATCCAAGGACCGTGCAGGCTACTTGTTGGTGATCGAATGTAAGCGTTCCGCGAACGACACCCTTGCGCCGTCGATGACGGCGTGTTGAAGGATGGTTCTACGCGGCGGCGGCGAGCGCCGCGTTTGGCACGGCGATGTCGGTGGCAGGCCGCCAGTTGTGCGGCAGCAGCTGCGCGAGGTCGCGCTGCTTGAGCGTGGGCAGACGCTCGAAGACGTCCTTGAGGTAGGCCCAGGGATCGTGCCCGTTTAGTTTGGCCGACTCGATCAGGCTCATGACCACGCCAGCGCGCTCGCCGGCCTGCTGCGAGCCTACAAAAAGCCAATTCTTGCGGCCAACGCACAGCGGGCGCACCGCGTTCTCCGCCGCGTTGTTGTCGATTGGGACGTCGCCGTCGTCCAGGTAGCGCGTGAGCGCGCGCCAATTGCTCAGCGAATAATCGATCGCCTTGGCCGTCACGTCGGCATTGGCCAGCTTCTGGCGCTGCCCGGTCAGCCAGAGGTGCAGGGCCTGGACGATGGGCCTGGAGCGTTGCTGGCGCAGCAGCCACCGTGCCTGGGGTTCGAGTTCGCGCGCCTCGCGCTCGACCTCGTACAGCTTTGCGATCAGCGCCACCGCCTGGCCGGCGATCTGGCTGGCGTTGAACTCGTGCGCCTCGAACAGCTTGCGCCGCGCGTGGGCCCAGCATAGTGCGGCGCTGACGCCTTGCGCCTGAAGCCCAAAATAGCCGCTGTAATCGTCGCTGACCAGCGTGCCGCCGAAGCCTCGCAGCACGCGCCGCGGATGTTCGCCGGCGCGGCTGGCGGTGAAGTCGAACAGCACCGCGCGCTGGGCCACGAAGTTGGTCGTGCGGTAGACCCAGACGTAGGCCCGTTTGGTCTTGCCGCGCCCCGGCGCCAGCAGCGACACCGGCGTCTCGTCGGCGTGGATCACACCGTGGCTGAGGATGAAGCCCTTCAGTGCATCGGCCAGCGGTGCCAGACGCACCCCGCAGATGCCGATCCACTGGGCCATGCTCGAGCGCGGGATGTGCACGCCAGAGCGCGCGTAGATCTCTTCCTGCCGGTACAGCGGCAAGTGATCGTCGTGCTTGGCCACCACCACCTGCGCGAGCAGGCCCGGCGCGGGGATGCCTTTGTCGATGATCTGCGCGGGCATCGGCGCGGCCTGGATCGTCTGGCAGCACGTGCAGGCGTACTTGCCGCGGATATGGCGCAGCACGAAGAATTGGGCCGGCACGCAATCGAGCTGCTCGCTGACTTCTTGGCCGATGCGCTTGAAGGGCTGGCCGCACTCGCAGTGGGTCTGCTCGATCTCGTGATGGTGATCGATGCGCGGCAGGCTCGCCGGCAGCGCCTGGCGCACCGCCTGGCCTTTGGCCCGGGGTGGCGCTACCGGTGGCTTCTGGTCTTGCTGGGCGGCGCGGTCTTCCAGCGCCGTGTCGGCCAGGATCTGATCGAACAGCACCGCCTGCGTGCTCGTCTCCAGGCTCTCGCTGGAGGAGCCGAAGCGCCAGCGCTTCAGCCGCGCGATCTCGAAGTTCAGCGCCTCGATCCTGGTTTGCTTGAACTTCAGCTCGCCTTGCATGCGCCCGATCACATCGCGCAGCTCCTGCATCGAATCCAGTGCGCCCGGCGCATCGATCGTGTGGGTGTCCGGGCCTTCGAGCATGGCCGCCATCATGCCTCGCGCGCGCGTGCGCGCGAGGCATGACTTTCTCCAATAGACAAACGCGCAAATCCCGACCTCGAATCGAGCGCATTCAGACCACCGTGATCGACTGCGGCTGCGCGCTGCCCAGGCGCTGCCACGGCAGGCCCGCGACGAGCCAGTCGAACTGCTCGCGCGTGAGTTGAAGTGACCCCGTGTCCTGGCGCGGCCAGGCGAAGCTGCCCGCTTGCAGCCGCCGGGTGCACAGCCACATGCCCGCGCCGTCGTAGACCAGCACCTTGAGCCGGTCGGCGCGGCGGTTGGCAAACACGTAGGCGTGGTGGGCTTGCGCGCCCAGCGCGAAGCCGCGCACCACTTGGGCCAACAGCGTGTCGATGCCCCCGCGCAGGTCGGCCGCGCCAAGCGCCAGCCAGATGACGTCGATGCGAATCATCGGCCGAACTCCCGCAGCAGCGAAGCGAGTTCACGCGTGTGCGCCAGCGGCCAATGCAGATCGAGCCGGGTGCCTCCCACGTTCAATTCGACGCGCACCGATGTCGATGCGGCACCAGGCGCCACGCGGGCGGCCACGAAGCCGCTCGGCCTGGCGGCTGGCGAGGGCTCAGGGCTGACGCCGTCGAGCCGCGCCTGCCAGCGCCGCGCATGTGCGCACCAGCTTTGCAGCGTTCCCGCTGGCACCCCGTTGGCCTCGGCCCATACCTGCGCCTTCTGGCCAGAGGCACGATACGCCGCCACTTGCTCCAGGCACCGTTCCATCTGCTGTCGATCCATGTCCACCTCGTCTCGTTCGTTGATTGCGAAGACCCGAGGTTCGCAGCTTCAACGGTGAGATGAAAGATGGGTTCGCGGAACGCTTACGATCGAATAGCGTGCGCCCGCGTTCATACATGGCTCTCAGCGAGGCGACTTCTGGTGCTGCAATGCCAAGCTCGTTGCCAAGGTGGCGCCACAAGGCTACTGGAATTACCCGAAAGGCACCGAGCAAACGCCCACTCATGCGCAGGAAACCAATATGGAGCGCCAGACCAAGCTTGTGGGAATCACCTCGGCGTGCATTGATTGCGTCGCGCTCGGCACCATCGAAGGTGAAAAATGCCTTCATCTCGAAGTCGCTGATATCGCGGGGGAGCCCACGCATCCCCAAAAACGTTGTGTGCCAACCCTGCATCGTGAACCTCAAAAGTGGGAGGCCACCATACCCGTTTACAAAGCGAACAGGAAAGTCAATGAAATCAACGGTCTACCCAGACCACCCCCGCGCCAGTGCTAGCTTTGCGTACCGTCACTTATTGCACTGAAAACGAGGAGACCCCTAGTCCACGAGACGGCGGACCCCCTCGACGGCGGTGCCGCGCACGCTGGCGGGCAGTTGGAGTGCGCGCGCGACCAGGCGGGCCACGGCGGGGTGGCTCGGCTGAACATCGGCGGCGGCGGACTGCGGCGCACGCGGCTTGGATGGGGGCGCGTCGGTATCGGCCTTGCGCGCTTCGGCCTGGCCCAAGTCGAAGGCCTTGAGGCTGGGCTTGACACCGACACCACCGCGTTCGATGGTCTCTTCGAACTGCTTGCAGCTGAACGGCAGCACCCCCGAGCCGCTCAGGGCGCCGAACAGGACCGCACTGAGCACGCTGCCGGTGCGCTCGGCGGCCTCGGCCATGTCGAAGCTGATGAAGCGCCTGGCCGCCCGTCCGGCCTGTCGCAGGAGAGCGGCGCTGTCGACCCGGCCGTCACCCATCGCCGATTTCTCGGCGATCGAGTAGACGCGGTGCGTGGAAGTGATCAGCGTCGTGTTGTGCGACGTCACGAAGCCCCGCTGGACGGCCCGGCCGGCTTCCATGAGCTCGGAGGCCAGCACGATGTCCACATCCCCGGGCAGTGGCGCCTGGGCGAGCACGGGCGCCCGCGCTCCTGGAACGTCGGCGCCAGGGAACAATTCCACGTAGTAGATCGTCGCACCGGTGCGCTGCGCGACTCCGGGCACGGAGGTGGTCTGGGCGAACCAGCCATTGGCTTCGCCGAGGTCGACGATCCAGTCGGCAAGCACGCCACCGCCTTCGCCACCCATCGCCAGGACGGCGATCTTGATCGGTTCGGTCAGCGTCGCTGGAGGAAGGTCACGGGGGCTCATGGTTCTGGTTGAAGCGAGAGAGGTGGAACGGTTGGTGCATCGGCGTTGGGGCTCGGCTTGCGGTGCGGCATGCCGTTCAGAAGGCGTAGCGGGCGCGGCGGCGGGCATCGCCGCGCTGCAGCCAGCCGATCACGGCGGTGCGCACGCGCTGGAGCAGCCGGTCCCAGCGTGTCGGGTTGCTCACGATCTGGGCGCGGTAGAACGAAGGACAGAGCACGGCTGCATGCGCGACTTCGCCGCAGTTGCCGCAGCCCACGCAGCTGTCGATGACCATGGCCACCGGGTCGGTGCGCAGCGGATCCGGGTTGTCTCGGATGGAGAGCGAGGGGCAGCCCGACAGCCGGATGCAGGAATGGTCGCCCGTGCAGGTGTCGGGATCGACGCCGAAGCGTTCCCGCACCACGCGCTGGCCGTCGGCGAGCGCCTGGCGCACCTGCTTCTTCTCGCGGCGCTGCCGGTTGAGCATGCATTCGCTCTGGGCGATGAGCACCTTGGGGCCTTGCTCGGGCGTGGTCAGCGCCTCGCGCAGCGTGGCCATCATGGCCTTCAGGTCATAGGTGCGCTTGATGGTGCGCACCCAGTCGACGCCCACGCCCTTGACGGCGCGCTCGATCTCGTGGCCCGTGCTGCGCGTTGGATTGAGCGCGCGCGAGGACGGAATGTCCTGGCCGCCGGTGGCCGAGCTGTAGTTGTTGTCGACGATGACGGTCAGATTGTCGCTGCGGTTGAAAACCGCGTTGGCGATGCCGGAGGTCAGGCCGTTGTGCCAGAAGCCGCCATCACCCATGATCGAGATCGCCCGCTTGGCGGCTGGGGCGCTGCCCGGGGCGACGGTGAAGGCAGCCGAGCTGGCGCTGCCCAAACCGTAGCCCATGGTCGTGCTGCCCAGGTTGAATGGCGGCAAGATGGAGAACAGGTGGCAGCCGATGTCGGCGCTGATGTGGTGCGCGCCCAATTCGCGCTCGATCAGCTTGATGGCGGTGAAGATCGGCCGCTCCGGGCAGCCGGTGCACAGGCCCGGAGGGCGTGGATGCACGGTCTCGCTCAACGGCGGGAGGTCGTCAGCTGCGGCAAGCCATCCTTGCTGGTACGCCATGATGCTGCCCACGGGGCTGCCCACGGGGATGCGGTTGCCATCGCCATCGTCCTGGGCATCGTCCTCCAGGTCGCCATCGGCGAAGGCCAGGGCTGGCTGGCGCATCGCCGGCGCCGGAGCTGCGGGCGGTGCGGCGGGCACCGCGATCACGGGAATGCCGATGGGACGCTGGCGCCGTTCGGGCTGGGCCTGGGGTTCGACGAAACCATAGCGCTCCAGGAAGGCGCGCACGCCGGCGAGCACCGTGGCCGTGTTGTAGTCGCCTGCCAGCGGCAGCACGTCCTTGCCGTGCAACTTGGTGTCGATGTCCAGTTGCCGCAGGATGTTGGCCACGTTCTGCTCGACGAAGTTCGGCTGTCCTTCTTCGACGACCAGCACGGCGCGCTTGCCACGGCAGAATCGCTCGAATTCGGCGTCCACCAGCGGATAGGCCACGTTCATGACGTACAGCGGGATCTTCGAGTCGCCATGCACGTTCGCTAGACCGAGCTTCTGCAGGGCACGGATCAGGGTGTTGTAGCCGCCGCCTTGCAGCGCGATCCCGACATCGGCCATGTCCTCCGCGAAGAATTCGTTGAGGCAGCGCTCCTCGATGAAGCGGATGGCCGCGGGCCAGCGCTGCTCGATCTTCTCGCGCTCGTGCAGGAAGGAGGCCGGCGGCAGCACGATGCGGTTGACGTCGCGCGCGGGGTTCTCCAGGGCATCCTTGACCGTGAAGGCCGGCCGGCGGTTGGCCCCGGAGATGAAATGCCCGTGCAGGTGGCAGGAGCGGATGCGCATCTGCAGCATCACGGGCGTGTGGCTGGCCTCGGACAGCTCGAAGCCGTCCTTGACCGACTGGACGATGCTGGGCAGGTTGGGCCGGGGGTCGAGCAGCCACATCTGCGACTTCATCGCAAAGGCGTGGCTGCGCTCCTGCATGATCGATGAGCCCTCGCCGTAGTCCTCGCCCACGATGATCAGCGCGCCACCGGTGACGCCGCCGGAGGCCAGGTTGGCCAGGGCATCGGAGGCGACGTTGGTGCCGACGGTGGCTTTGAAGGTGATGGCGCCGCGCAGCGGGTAGTTGACGGAGGCCGCCAGCGTGGCTGCGGCGGTCGCCTCGCTGGCGCTGTTCTCGAAGCGGATGCCGTGGTCGGCGAGGATGTCCTGCGCGTCGGCCAGCACGTCCATCAGGTGCGAGATCGGCGAGCCCTGGTAGCCGGCCACGTAGGCCACGCCCGATTCCAGCAGCGCCTTGGTCACCGCCAGGATGCCTTCGCCGCGGAACACCTCGCCTTCGCCCAGCCTGAGCTTCTTGACTTCCTCGACGAATGATCGCTCTGCCATCGTGTTCTCCTGTCTTGCTTCGGGTGCTCCGAGCCTTCCGATGAAGGCGACATTTGTGAAGCTTCGCGAGTCGGTGCGCTTCAGCCGGTGCAGCGTTCTGGGTCGATCAAGTGCCATGCCGGCCGCAACCCGCTCGGCGGGATTGGTGTTTTCCCGGATGTACGCATCATTTTTGATCTATGATAATAAAAAAAGACGGTGAATTTGAAGGGTTTTCCCCTAGATCATCAAGTATCGCCGACTAATATAATTAGCCGCAAATAACCTAGGAGACGCGATGAGCGGGAAATTCATTGAAAAGCACGGCATCTGGTCGGATACCCAGAAAGCCGCAGCAGCAGACGTCCTGAATAAAATTGAGAAAGCGGGGCTGCAGATGGTTCGGTTGTCTTGGCCGGATCAGTACGGACTGCTGCGCGGAAAAATGCTGTCGGTCGCCGCGCTCAAGTCGGCATTCGCCAGCGGCTCGGAGATCACGATGGCGCCGTTCTTTTTCGATACCGCCAGCGCCATCGTATTCAACCCTTTCTCTGCCGACGGGGGCCTCGGCAGCGCCGAACTGGCCGGCAGCCCGAACGTCGTGATGGTCCCGGACCCCACCACGTTTCGCATCCTGCCCTGGGCGGATCGCACCGGCTGGATGCTGGCCGACCTTTACATGACCAGTGGGCGCCCGTTCGCGTTGAGTCCGCGCGCCATCCTGAAAAAGGCGCTGGCCGAGATGCAGGACCTGGGCTACGACTACCAGGCCGGCCTCGAGGTCGAGTGGTATCTGACGCGCATCGTCGATCCCTGCCTGGAGCCCGAAACCCTTGGCGGCCCCGGAACGCCTGCGGCGCCTCCCAAGGTGATGCCGGTGGCCAAAGGGTATTCGTACCTGCTGGAGAACCACCTGGACGAGGTCGAGCCCATCATGGCCGAGGTGCGCCAGCACCTGTTGGCCCTGGGGATGCCCCTGCGCAGCATCGAGGACGAGTGGGCGCCGAGCCAGATGGAGACCACCTTCGACGTGATGCCCGGCCTGGACGTGGCGGACACGATGGTGCTGTTCCGCAACGCGGTCAAGCAGGTCTGCCGTCGGCGAGGCTATCTCGCGAGCTTCATGTGCAAGCCCGCCATCCAAGGCTTTGTAGCCTCCGGCTGGCACCTCCACCAGTCACTCACGGCGCGGGACTCGGGCGCCAACGCCTTCATTCCGCAGCCGGGCGAGGCGCTCTCGGCGCTGGGGCGCTCCTACGTCGGCGGGCTGCTCGAGCATGCCTGCGCAGCGTCGAGCTTCACCACGCCGACGATCAACGGCTACCGCCGTCGCCGCCCGTATTCGCTGGCGCCAGATCGCGTGACCTGGGCCAAGGACAACCGCGCCGCGATGGCGCGTGTCATCTCCGCACCCGGCGACCCGGCCAGCCGGGTGGAGAACCGGATCGGCGAGCCGGCGGCCAACCCCTATCTCTACCTGGCTTCCCAGGTGTTTTCCGGGATCGACGGCATCCGCCGCCAACTCGATCCGGGGCCGCTGCAGGAAACACCCTATGCGGCGGACGTCACCATCCTGCCTCATAACCTGTCCGAGGCGCTGGAGGTGCTGGAAACCTCGAAATTCTTCCGTGAGGCATTCGGCGAGGAATTCATCCGTTATTGGTTGCATTTGCGGCGCAGCGAATGGAAAAGGTTCGTTGATGCCGAAGGGCAGGTGGATTTCTCGGGTGATCCGGTTACCAACTGGGAGCATCGTGAATATTTCGAGCTTTTCTGATGACTGCCATGAAGAAGTACGCAGTTATATGGTGCTCGGATGCATCGGGCGACCTGGATTTGCAGGAAAAAATGATCTCGGCCTTTGGCCGGGAAAATGAAGAATGGGAGATTTTCTGATGACTGCCATGAAGAAGTACGCAGTTATATGGTGCTCGGATGCATCGGGTGACTTGGAGTTGCAGGAAAAAATGATCTCGGCCTTTGGCCGGGAAAATGAAGAATGGGAGATTATCCAGCCTGTTGAAAATGATTTTCTCGAGAAGGCATTCGATTATTCAGGGCATGTCATCAGCGGCAGTCCCAAGTCGGTGATCGATGACGCGCAGACGCCCCTGGTGAGCAACCTGCTGGCGTTCCTGCGAGGTGCGGCGCAGCGTGGCGAGGGGCCGGTGGTCGGGCTTTGCTTCGGCGCCCAGGCCATCGCAGCCGCTTTGGGCGGGGAGGTCGGGAGAAATCCGTCCGGTCGCTTCAAGCTGGGCGCGGACCGGCTGGAATGGAGCAGCGAGGCCCAGGTGCTGTTTGGCCCTCAGGTCGGCGCAGGCCCCACCGTGCTGGTGCAAAGCCACGGCGAATGCGTGACCACCCTGCCGCCGGGCGGCGTTCAGCTGGCGTCCTCGCAGACGATCCCGCACGAAGTTTTCCTGGTGAATGGGCAGTTCCTGGGTATCCAGGGGCACCCGGAAGCGGATCGGCAGTTCCTGCAGCAGAAGCTCATGGCCTACCACCGTGCGTTGTTCGACGACGACGAATGGGTCCGCGTGCAGCAGGAATCGCAGCAGGCCCTGGATCCCGAGCGCGTGATCGCGTTGGGGCGGCGCCTGCTCGACGCGGGGCGCCTTCCCGCGACACCGCAGGACATTTCGGCCTTGCCGGCCTAAGGCCATAGGCAATCGAAGAGGAACAAGGAAACCCCCATGACAAACACCGCCAAGATATCCGTCCTTCCACGGACGCCCGCCGCCCAGGGCGACTGGGATGATCTGGTCCAGGAAGATCGGGTGCATCGTCGCCTCTATACCGACGAAGCCATCTTCTCCCGCGAGATGAACAACATCTTCGCGGCCACTTGGGTCTATCTGGCCCACGAGAGCGAAATCCCCGAGCCCAACGATTTCAAGCAAGCCTGGATCGGTGTGCGCGAGGTCATCGTGACTCGCGACGAAGAGGGGCAAATTCGCGTGTTCTCCAACCGTTGCTCGCACCGCGGCTCAACCGTCTGCCGCGAGCACCAAGGAAACGCCGCCAACTTCACCTGCCCCTACCACGGCTGGCGTTTCGACAACCGAGGTCAGTTGTTCGGCATTCCCGGCAAGAACGCCTATGGCCCGGCCTTCAAGGCGCGCGACATGCACCTTGCGCGGCCTGCGCAGGTGGCGTCGTACAAGGGCTTCATCTTCGCTACCCTGAACTCCGAGGCGCCGCCCCTGGCCGAGCACCTCGGCAATGCCACACGCTATCTGGACGCCTGGATCGAGCACAATGGGGGCGCTCAGAACATCGTCTTGGCCGGCGCTCAGCGCTTTCGCGTCGGCTGCAACTGGAAACTGGTCTGGGACAACGCGGGCGACGGCTACCACGTGCCGTTCTCGCACCAGTCGCTGCTGGTGATGACCAAGGAACGCTACGGTGGCGGCGACATGGCCTACTTCGCCGACGCCGACCGCACCCGCATGAGCAACAACGCGCTCGACAACGGGCATACGGTGGTCGACCAGCGTCCCGAGATGCACCGCAACTCCGCCTGGCGCGAGCAGCGCCCGCAGCCGGGGCGTGAGCCCTACGAGGCCCACGTGGCCGCCACCCACAGCCGCGATCAGGCCCAACGCGTGCTCGACACCACTGTCGGGGCGGGCATGAACCTCAACATCTTTCCCAATCTGGCGCTGATCGGCAACCAGGTGCAGGTGATCCAGCCTCTGGCGGTGGGCGAAACCTCGGTAAGCTGGCATGCCACCCGGCGCAGAGACGTGGACGCAGAGGTCAACACCATGCGCCTGCGCACGCAGGAGGATTTCCCCGTCATGGGCGAGATGGACGACGCCGCCAACTTCGAGGAGTGCCAGCGCGGGTTGTGCAACAGCCCCGAGGACGAGTGGGTCGACATGAGCCGGCACCACGAGTCCGGCAAAGACGTGCCGGTCGAGGACGGAATCATCCGCGGACCGGTGACCACCGAACTGCACATGCGCAACTACTACGCGCAGTGGAAGCGCCTGATGCAGGCAGAGCCAACGCTGCGCATGGACAAGGGGAGGCTGGCATGAGCACAGCGACGCAGCAACCCGCCGCTGGGCGGCAAGGGTACCGCCATCAACCGCCATCGCTGTATGTGGTCGCATCGTTCTACGACTGGCTGATGGACGTCTCCGCCGACCTGGCCCGGGCGGTGGTGCGCGAGCCCGGCACCGTCGATGCGGCGCGTGAGCGCGACATCGTCCGAATGCTGACCGTGGAGGCGAGGCTGCTGGACCAGGGGGCGCTCACGCAGGACGCATACGTCCAGTGGCTGGCACTGTTCGCCGAAGAATGCGTCTACTGGATTCCTGCTGTCTCGCCCGCTCCGGACCCGAGATGCAGCGTCACGCTGGAATTCCACGACAGGCGCCGCCTCCTGGACCGGGTGACGCGGCTGGGAACGGGGCTGGCCTTCTCGCAGTTCCCGACCTCTCGTACCGCTCGCCAGTTCAGCGGACTCGAGGTGTGGGCGAGCCCAGGGCGCTCGGACGAATGGCGTGCGCGCTACAGCTTCACGCTGGTCGAGTCGCGCGAGGGCCACGGCCGCGTGCTGGCGGGCTGGAATGGTTTCGTTCTGCGCGAGACGGAAGCTGGCCTGAGCATCGTGCTCAAGCAGGTCAATCTGATCGACAGCGACCGCCCCCAGGGCAACAACTCGTTCTTCCTCTGAAGGCGGCGTCAATGGCGAAGCGGGCGCAATCCCTCACCATCACCGACGTCACGGCCCAGGGGAGCGACGCCATCCTGCTCAGCCTGCGCGTGGACGATGAGCAGCAGCCGAAGTTCACGTTCCAGCCGGGCCAGTACCTGACGCTGGCGGTCGAAGTGCAGGGCGACGAGCACTGGCGCTGCTACTCGATCACCAGCGAGCCCGTGACAGGGCAGCCGATCAGCGTGCTGGTGCGCCGCGTTGCCGGCGGCCGCGTCTCGAACTGGCTGTGCGACAACGCCCGGCCGGGCCTGCAGTTGCAGGTTCTTCCCCCCGCCGGGCACTTCACCCTGGCGCGGCCCGGGCAGCCGCTGCTGCTGTACGCCGGCGGCAGCGGCATCGCACCGGTGTTCGCGCTGGCTCGCGAGGCGCTGGCGCGCGGTGCGGCGCGCGTGCGGCTCTTCTACGCTAACCGCGACCGGGCCACGGCCATGCTGTTGGCCGAGTTGCAGGCGTTGCAGGATGCCGCTGCGGGGCGCCTGGAGATCGTCCACTGGTATGACGCCGAGCAGGGCCTTCCTACGCAGGCCGTTCTGGTGGCGCAGGCGCAGGGGCTGGACCAGGCCGACGCCTACATGTGCGGTCCGGAACCCTTCATGCACGCCGTGGGCGCCAGTCTCCAGGTCGCCGGGTTCGATGCCCAGCGTGTGCACCGGGAGGACTTCGGCGCCGCCGTGGAAGGTGCGAGCGAGGAAGCCGCAGGTGATGGCCCCGAGGCGCTGCTCACGGTCCTGATGAAAGGCCAGACCCACGCCGTGCCGGTGCGTGCCGGCGAACTTCTGCTGTCCGCCATGCTGCGCGCCGGACTGCCAGCGCCGCACGCCTGCCGCGTCGGCGAATGCGCCTCGTGCATGTGCCGCCTGCAGGCCGGCGAGGTGCAGCGCTTGGACAGTTCGGTGCTCGACGAGGACGACGTGGCCGCGGGCTGGTTGCTCGCTTGCCGCACCCGTGCCGCCAGCCCTGCGCTGCAGGTGCGATTTTCATGACGCTGGATGCTTGCAGGCAGCCACGAGCCACCCAAGGAGCACCATTCATGACCCGAGATGGTCCGACCACTCCCCAATGGGATTTGATCCGAGCATTCCTGGCGCTGGAACGGCATGGCAGCTACGAAGTGGCTGCGGAGCTGGGGTCTCCTCGTTTTCAGTGCAATAAGTGACGGTACGAAAAGCTAGCACTGGCGCGGAGGTGGTGTTGGTAGATCGTTGATTTCATTGACTTTCCTGTTCACTTTCAAATCTGCGATTCGTGGCGTCAAACCGTGGTCGGTTTCATCCATTGGTGCCAGTTATCGATGCATTTGGCCGCGAAGGCAGGATTTGGTCAGCATAGCGGTCAACCGGGAAGCGAAACACACCCCGCAAGTTGATGCTCTCCAGCCTGGTGGGCGCAATCTTCCCGATCAGTTCCGGTGGAATGACCTGGCGGCGGTTCGACCAGCGATCCAGGACCGCCTGCATCTGTGAGGTATTCCACGCCATCACGATGTTGGCCATCAGGCTCAACGCATCGGCCACAGCCTGCATTTCATCGACACGTTTGGCCTGCGCCGGGCTGATCCGGCCGGTATAAATGGCGCGCTTGAGGGCGTTAACAGCCTCGCCCCGATTGAGCACCCGGCGCAACTCGTTCCTGAAAGCGTCCTTGACAAAGTAGTCAGCCAAAAACGCCGTACGCAGCAACCGCCCCAATTGCACGCCAGCCTCATAGATTGGATCGCCCTGGGCGGCAGAACCGAACCGCGCAAGAGCTGCCACCGCACTGGCATGTCCGCTCATGACCGAGGCTGCCAGGTGCACCAGACTATCCCAATGCTTTTCGATCAAAGCGACGTCGACATTGGCTTCGCACACCGCAGCGATTTCTGCGGGCACTTTGGTGCCGCGTGGCACAAAGAGGTGGCGCTGTTTGAGTTCCTTCAACCGCGGGCAAAGATCAAAACCAAGCAAACGGGCATGTGACATGGCAAAGTCGGTGTAGCCATGGGTATCCACAGCAAGCTGGCTGGTCTCCAGCTTTTCTTGGCGGATGACACCTTCAATGGCCACGCCCGCCTGGCGCTCATTGAGCACAAAGGGCTGCGCATGGAAGATGCCCCACCGGTCTTTTACATGGGAGTAGATTCCAATGGAAGGTGTGTTGCGCCGAGGATCAAGCCGGGCTTGCCACACCCGTTTGGTGGTCTCCATGGTCATCATGTCAGAAGATGCCAAATCGGACCGCCCCCAGGTGGCGGCAATCGGGTGTCGCTGCATGAATTCCAGCACAGCCTGGCAGGCCTGGCTCAGACGCCGTTCGTCCCGCGCCCAGCGCATGGCCTGGCGAATGCTGGTGGCAGACAATTGCGGAATCATGCGCGCGCATTCGACCGCAGTCAGACTGGTGCCGTGGGCCATGATGCCGGCATAGACCATCAGCAGCTCGTCGGTAGAGCGCGGCTCACGTCCGAGCATGATCCAGCTAAAGCGCACCTGGGCGTCAACGGCCAGAATCACTTCCGGCAATTGAACCTCACCGATGCGGTGATCCAAAGCCGCGCGCAGCTTGGTCACTTCTGGGTCTTCGTCCTCTGCGGGCAATGGCGACAAATGGAGTTCATCATCCACGCGCAGTACGCCACTGCGGGCTGCAGCGGCCACCGCATCGACACCGGCAGTTACTCTGGCCAGCAAAGGCTTCAAGAAAGTGGCAGCCTTGCTGGGTAACGATAGACGGGCATAGTGTTTCTTGGACTCTGCCTGCCAACGCTCGTCCGTGAAGAACAAGCGCGCACGACCCCGAAAGCTCAGGCTGTGCTCAATCCAGACCGAGCCATTGCGCACCGCGCGGCGCAGGGCAAACAGGGTGGCCACCTCCAACGCCTGAAACGCCCGTTCCCGGTCTGGGCTGGAGATCGAAACCTGCCAGATCATTCCCAGACTTGGTGCCACCACTTCAACTGGCAGCTTTCTGGATCCTTTGAGATATAAAGCTTGCAGCTTGGCAAGGTACTCGATGGCAGGATGCTCGCCGGTGGCCTGCCAGGGCAGCTTTGCAATGGCGACGAGCAACGACCGCACGGGGCGAATTCCATCAATCAATCCCTCGCGGACCAGGGAGGCCCTGCTCGGTGGTTTGCGTTTCTGGGTTTCGGTGATCAAGGCTTCAAGACGGGCACGCAACTCAGCATCTGGCACCGCACCTTGCGCGCTCAAGGCAACAAGTTCGCCGAGCAGCGTTTTGTACATTGCGGCCCAATTGACGGTAGCGGGGACATCGGCGGCAGCCTGACGCCACAGATCGGCGATCCGGCGCTGCACCATAAGGATCAACTGGTCTGTGGTGGTGAACAGGCAATACCGAAGAAAGCATGCGACCTCCACGGTGCGCGCTGGCTCTTTGATCTTGGCTCCGGCTGAGGGCGGCCTGGAGACAAGTCGGCGCGCGTAGCGGCGCAAGATGAGATCGGGGATGTCTGCCAGGTGCTTATGAACGTCCAGCGTGTAAAGCAGGTCGATGCGCTCCAGTACCTCGCTGATTTGGCGGGTTGAGTGTTTCGCCGGTGCAGCCCATAGCCAACTCTGCTGGGTTTGTCCATCTGGGCGCAGCTCTGAAACTGAGGCTCGCCAGCGATCAAGTGTTGCTGGATCAACGCTGGCGGCGATGGCGGTGCCTGTTTCAACTTCAAGCTGGGCAAGTGCCGCCGCAATCAGTGTCCGAATTGCCCGCTCGTGCACGATCACCAGCTTGTTCTTGTACAGCCATTGACGCGCCCGCACGAGTAGCTGATCGCGGTCGGCGCAGCGCGCCACTTCGTCGCGCAGTTCACGTACCAGTGAGCGGCGCTGGTGCTCGCTCATCCACTGGAATCCAAGGACCGTGCAGGCTACTTGTTGGTGATCGAATAGCGTGCGCCCGCGTTCATACATGGCTCTCAGCGAGGCGACTTCTGGTGCTGCAATGCCAAGCTCGTTGCCAAGGTGGCGCCACAAGGCTACTGGAATTACCCGAAAGGCACCGAGCAAACGCCCACTCATGCGCAGGAAACCAATATGGAGCGCCAGACCAAGCTTGTGGGAATCACCTCGGCGTGCATTGATTGCGTCGCGCTCGGCACCATCGAAGGTGAAAAATGCCTTCATCTCGAAGTCGCTGATATCGCGGGGGAGCCCACGCATCCCCAAAAAACGTTGTGTGCCAACCCTGCATCGTGAACCTCAAAAGTGGGAGGCCACCATACCCGTTTACAAAGCGAACAGGAAAGTCAATGAAATCAACGGTCTACCCAGACCACCCCCGCGCCAGTGCTAGCTTTGCGTACCGTCACTTATTGCACTGAAAACGAGGAGACCCCTAGCAGCTCGTCGGCAAAGCTGGGGCGAGGTGCACTGGGGAACACAATCAACGGCTCGTCGCGCAGTTCAGCCATTGCAACACTAGTGTTGCCAGTGAGTGGGTGATCGGCATGCACGGCAAGGACGATGGGCTCCCGCCACACAATTTCAGACGCAATATCAGGCTCTGACCTGTAGTAGCGAGCAAAGCCAACGTCTAACCAACCCTCGCGCAGCGCACGAATTTGGCGGTCCTTCGTCAAGCTTGACAACCGAACAGCGACCCGAGGCTTAAGTTGCCGGTACTCGCCCAATAGGCGCGGTATCACGCCAAAGATCACCGATCCATAGTAGGCCACTTCTATGTGGCCGAAATCCCCCCGTGCCGCGCGCTGGGATTTCTCAACCGCGTCGTTCGCTACGTGGAGCGCCCGCCTTGCCTCCTCCAGGAACACCGCACCTGCCGCAGTCACGTCTACGCCGGTCGGAGAGCGATCAAAGAGTTCCACCCCAATTTCCGCTTCGAGCTGCTTGATCATGCGCGATAGGGGCGGTTGAGACACGTGAAGCCGCTGTGATGCACGGCGAAAGCTGCGCTCTTCCGCGACGGTAACGAAGTACCGGAGGTGACGGAGTTCCATAGAGACCTACACCGATACCTTTTTGGTAATCACGATTCCAAAGATGATATTGGATCAACAGGCGCGCAGTCCGTACATTCCACGGTCGCGAGATCGAGCAGGGATGTGGATCGGTGGAGCCGGAGGAGGTATGCATCGCACGCTGCAGCTGGCGTGGATTGCATGCACCCGCCGCATTGATCGCGTGCCGGACTGGAAAAGTGGTGCCCGAGAGGTCGCTGTGATGGCGGATTAACCCCGTCAGCGTCGCGGGGAACGACACAGAGTATGTCGGTGCGCGCCCGATTTCACGCGGGCCGCTGGCAGATCCGCCGCACATCTGCTGTCGCCAAGGCGGCACTCAAGGTCTACACGCAACGAACAAATGGGCCTAAGTACGTTTTTCCCACTGAGCCGACGTAGCCGCGCACCAATCCTAGGGTCAACCCTAGGCTAGAAAGACAGACATTAGGTCGATAATCCGCCGCATTCCTTCAACCAGAGCAACGCAAAGGAGAGCTCCATGGCAAACCGCGTCGAAACCGTGGTCTACGACATCGTGAAAGCGGTGCGTGAGGTCCTGTCCCGTCACGACGTCACTTTCGAGGAATACCGCGCAGGCGTGGGCTTCTTGATGCAGTACGCGAAGGCGCCAGAGTACGAGATCCCTCTGGTTTGTGATCTGTGGTTCAACGCCACCATCACTGACAATGAAATGAAGCACCGCAAGGGCTCCACTACGAACGTCGAGGGACCGTACTTCCTGGAGAACGTACCGGTCATCAACGACGAAATTAAGACTCTCGACGATGGCAGCGAGCCTTTGGTACTCGAAGGGCGGGTGACGGACCTGGCGGGCAAGCCTATTAAGGGCGCGGAAATGTTCGTGTGGCACTCGGACAATCACGGACATTACAGCGGTTTCGATCCTGAACTTCCCCAAGACTCCTACCGGGGTAAGAAGATCATTGGTGCAGACGGTGAGTACCGGATTCGCACCCGTGTTCCTGCGCCGTATCCGATTCCGCATCACGGGCCGAGCGGCAAGCTGCTCGAGATGATGGGGCGGCATCCTTGGAGGCCGGCTCACGTGCACTTCAAGATTCGTGCTCCCGGTTTTCTGGAGCACACCACGCAATCGTACTTCACGGGCGGAAAGTGGGTCGATAGCGACTGCGTAGAAGGTGTTCGTCCGGCGCTGATTCACAACCTTGAAGATGCCAACGGCGCCAAGGTTCTGCGCAAGGACTTCAAGCTCGATCCGGCGTAGTCGGTCGGCATCACCAGTGGTCCAAAGTGGTGATGGGCGCGAAACGGTAATTGGGGTCGCGGGTGCATTTCGCACCATCGTCCCGTCGCACCTTCGCGACGGAATGGAGCTCCCTTTGCTGGGCCGCCATTGAGTCGTTTTCTCGGCGGGCGCGCGGAAATGAGCAATCGACTGGCCTGCGGATCACGATAGGACATGCAGCTGCCTTCGGTGGTCTCGCTTCCGCAGCGTCAGGTCTTGACTGGCGGCATGAAAGAGAGCTGTGAGTACCCGCACGAGTATCTGTCTGCGAAGCGCTTCGCTAGGGCGAAAAGGTCTCTGCGGGCGTTTAGTGTGAGGCTTGATGAAATATGACTGGTCCTACTTCTATCCGCAGACGTAAATTGCTGCTGGGCACTGGCGCCGGTTTGGTGAGCGTCGGCACTTTTGCGCAGCAGAATGCTTACCCAACGAAGCCAGTCCGTATCGTTGTGCCCTTTGCTGCAGGTACGGCGAGCGACTCACTCACTCGTTTAATCGCAGAGGGACTTGCCGAGCGTCTGAAGCAGCCTGTTCTCGTGGAGAACAGGCCGGGAGCAGGCGGAACGGTGGGCACTGAGCTGGCCTCTCGTAGCCCACACGATGGCTACACATTGCTGATGGCGGCTACGCCGAACGTGGCAATCAATCCAACGCTGTATGCGAGTTCTTCACTCGAGCCGGACAAGGCGTTTCGCGCGGTCGGCATGGTGGCGTCCGCTGCGAACGTCATCGTGGCTGGAAATCACATGCCCTTCAGCGATTTTCCCGGCATGCTTTCCTACGCGAGAGCAAATCCCCGGAAACTTACCTTCGCAACGTATGCGGTCGGGAGTACTGGGCATCTGGCTGGCGCCATGCTGAACGCGCGCGCAGGCGTTGATCTTCTTCATGTTGCAGCGGGCGACCCGCTCTCCCTAGCTGTCGGCGAACACGTCCAGCTGGCGTTCGTGACGCCCACCGCAACGTTGCCGTTGGTTCGCAGCGGCAAGCTCAAGGCTCTCGCTGTTACTTCCGCTAAGAGGCTCGGCATTGCACCGGACATTCCGACAGTTAGCGAGTCCGGTCTAAGGCACTTCAGTGCCGTAGCCTGGTATGGCTACGTGGTTCCACGGCGCACGCCGGACGAGATTGTTCGCGTACTGGAGGCTCACCTGCAAAGCACGATCCGCTCAGCAAAATTCGAGACCTTCGCGCGCACCAGTGGTAACGAGATCACTTGGCTCGGTTCAGACGAGTTCTCCTCTTATATGGAGAGCGAGCGCATCAAGTGGGGCGAGGCTGTCCGCAGGTCAGGTGCGAGGGCGGAATAGCCCGGCTCCTGCTCGCCTTGGGTCCGTAAAGAGAGCGTCGCGATGAAGGCAAGAACCTATGAAACCATCACCCTCAACTGAAGACGGCCTCGCATGGGCCCCGGATCCTAATGCAACGATGGGCTCTCTGACGGGAACTCTCAGCTCTCTGCTGCGAATCCCCTTCGAGGCTCAGGCATCACGGGTCTATAAGGCGCTCGCGACGTCGGGATACCCAGAAATACGGGAAGCTCATGGCGCTGTATTTAGGCACTTGCCGTTGGTGGGCGCCTCTGTGTCGGATTTGGCCAGACGCGCTGGGATGGCAAAACAGAGTATGGGTTATTTGGTCGACTCATTGGTGTCCCTCGGATACTTGGAGATTCGCAAGGATCCGTCCGACCGGAGAGTGAACATCGTACAGATGTCTCCCAAAGGTATCGAAATGATGCGCATCGCAACAGACATTGGTAAACGCATCGAGAACGAATGGGCTGAGCGGATGGGCGTGGTGGAGATGGGCTCGCTTCGAGCGCTGCTCAAGCTTTTGGCAAGTTCCATCCCAGATCTTGCCAATGCCGATGCCGATCCCGAAACGCGGCCGCCGGCCGATGTCTCATCGAATTAACACTGGAGAAAATATGTACGTCGCAATCTTCTTTCAGGATCTCCCAGGTACCGCCTCTAAGAGGCAAGCTGTCGTATCCGAGCACCGCAAGTATATGGAAGTGAATGCTGCAAAGGTGCTTGCTGCAGGGGCCACATTCACCGATGACGGGAAATCTGTTAAAGGAGGCAGTTACGTGGTGAAAGTGGCTGATATGGCTGAAGCCCGGAAGTTCGTAGATGACGACCCGTTCACCAAAGCAGGTTTGCGAGCTGTGGTGTTCATTCAGCCTTGGATTCGAGCGGTGTTCGACGGGAAGTTCAATATTCCCACCGATGACAGTCCGCTCTACGCCGACTCAGTTGCTTGAGCCCCTGCGATGCCTGACTTCACATATCAGGGCCTAGCCAGCCGGGTAGTCTTCGGCCGTGGGACGATATCCGCATTGAAGCGGGAGGTCGAGGCCCTTGGCTGCCGGCGAGTTCTGGTTGTCTCCACCTCACAGCAGACTGCGGATGCCGACCGCGTGAAGGCTCGCCTTGGTGATTTGCACGCGGCGACCTTTTCGGGCGCTGCCATGCACACACCCACTGATGTTACGGCCCGTGTTCTGGAGCTTGTGCAAGAGCAAGCTATAGACGGGGTGGTGGCCATTGGTGGTGGGTCGTCCATCGGTCTATCTAAGGCAATTGCACTGCACACCGATCTACCTCAGCTCGTGGTGCCGACGACTTACGCCGGCTCGGAGATGACACCAATACTGGGGCAAACCGAAAACGGAGTAAAGACGACGCAGCGGACACTTAGAGTGCTGCCGGAAACCGTTGTCTACGACGTTGAGCTGACGCTCACTCTTCCGCCCTTAATGTCTGTTGCGAGCGGCTTAAATGCTTTAGCCCACGCCGCTGAGGCGCTTTATGCGCAGGATTGCAATCCGATTGTATCGTTGATGGCGTCAGAGGGAATTACTGCCCTATACGACAGTCTTCCGCGCATCAAGTCAGATCCAGCCGATCTGGACGCTCGTGCGAGCGCGCTGTATGGATCATGGCTGTGCGGGATTTGTCTGGCGTCCACCTCCATGGGACTGCACCACAAGCTTTGTCATACGTTAGGGGGAACTTTAAATCTTCCTCATGCCGAGACACACGCGGTGGTACTCCCGCATGCTCTCGCTTACAACACGCCTGCCGTGACAGACGCACTCAAGATTATGGAGCGTGCACTTGGAGGCGGCGACGTGCCGGCCAAGCTGTACGACATGACCAAGAGCAGCGGCGCCACAGTCGCTTTGAAGGACCTCGGCATGGCTGAATCGGACATTCCTGTTGTTGTTCAGGCCGTAATGAGCAAGCCATATGCGAACCCAGTGCCGCTCAGTGCTGGCGCCATCGAAAAGCTGCTCAGGAACGCATGGGGCGGTGTGCGTCCGGATCAATCAAATTCTCCGCATGCATAACATGTCCAGCCAACAAACCTTAGGTGCACAAACCGGTGGAGCGCCGACCGACACCATCGAGTCGATTGAAACTCAAATCGTCGATCTGCCACTGAAGAAAGTTCACAACCACTCCAGTGGAACGCACGGGACACAGTCGCTCGTAATGGTTACTCTGAGAACCAGTAGTGGTGCCGTCGGCTATGGCGAGGGCGGAACCCCCGCCGGCACTGCTTTCTGGGGTGGTGAATGCAGCGAGACCATCAAGGAGATCATAGATAGATACCTAGCGCCGGCCGTGCGGGGCGTCAATGTCTTTTCTCACGAGTTAATTCTCAAAGCGATGGACCGTGCGTCAGCCAGAAACAACTTTGCCAAAGCGGCGGTCGATGTCGCCGTGCATGACGCTGTGAGCAAGTTGTACGGTGTACCGGTCAGCGCGCTTTACGGTGGACGGGCACGATCTTCGATTCCTGTACTGTGGGCTTTAGCGTCCGGTGATCTCTCATACGACGTTGCAGACGCGGAGCGGCAACTCGAGGCGAAAAAGCATCGAACCTTCAAGCTTAAGATCGGAATGGGGGATCCTTTGGAGGAGACGGCCCGCGCGATTCAAACGGCCGAAGCTGTATGGAAGATCGACGCCGCCGCCGTGTTCACGGTAGACCTCAATCAAGCTTGGGACGAACCGACTTGCATGCGCCTGCTGCCCAGATTGCAGAGGGCGGGTTTTGGGTTGATCGAGCAACCACTTCCGCGGTGGAACCATGAAGGTATGGCGCGGGTCGCAGCGCGCCTGGATATTCCCATTGCTGCCGATGAAGGTCTTTGGGACAGCCATGATGCATACGCCTCCTTCAAGGCCTGTTCGACTGACGTGTATGGCGTAAAAATCGCCAAGGGTGGTGGCATCCGTCGAGCGTACAAGGCCGCGGGTGTGGCTGAGGCTGCCGGGATTCCGATTTACGGTGGCATGGCGCTAGAGAGTTCCATCGGGACAGCCGCGGGCCTTCAGCTATTCAGCGCGCTGCCGGAGCTCGCGTGGGGATGCGAGCTGATTGGTCCGCTGCTGTTAGCCGATGACCTTACGACTGCACCTACGGTCTATCGGGACTACGAAGTGGTCGTTCCGGACGGAATCGGGCTCGGGGTCCAGCTTGACCATGAGAAAATCAACTTCTACGCACGAAAAAATGGATAGCTTTAACTTCAGAATTCCTTCTGCGCACGGCGATTTTGACGGGTACTTCACGTCGAGGGCAGACTCACCGCAGCCAGGAATCGTTTTGCTGCCCGAAATTTTCGGAGCAAACAATGCGATGCGCTTGGCGGCCGAGCAATTTGCTGACGCTGGCTTCGCCGTGCTCGTTCCGGACGTGTTCAACCAGATCTCCCCTCGCATTGAGCTCGGGTATTCCGATGCGGAGCGTACAAAGGCAATCGGTTTGTGGGAATCGATGGACGAAACCCTTGGTGTCGCTGACTGCTATGCGGCAGTGGACGCTTTGAGAGCGCACCCGAGCTGCAATGGTCGGGTGAGTGTCCTCGGTTTCTGCCTTGGCGGGAAGTTTGCGCTTAACATGGCTGCGAACGGCGGTATCGATGCCTGTATTTCCTTCTACCCAGTTCGCGTCCAAGACTATCAGGAGTCGCTCTTTTCATTGAAGTGTCCCACTCAGGTGCATGTAGGTGACCAAGATGCTCATATCCCGCCGGCGGTTCAGGAAATCCTAGAGAAGGCCTTGAACAAGCCTGGCCAGCAGGAAACACTTGTATATGCAGGTGCCGGTCACGGATTCTTCAATTCGATTCGCTCATTCGGGTATGCACCTGACGCAGCGACGAAATCGTTCGAGTCCACGGTCAGCTTTCTCAAGGCTAACGTAAGCTAAGAATGGTGGACGCGCGCTTAGGTCCGCGGCCAGAGGTAAACTAGCTCTTTGCGCTGAAGTACCACCATGTGGTTCCTTCGACATTGTTCTGACCCGCCTTGCGGGCTTCCCTGAGCCTAGGCAGCAGGCAGCAGGCAGCAGGCAGCAGACGACAGGTAAACGCAGAGGCGAAGTCAGAAGGCAGAGGCACAGGCAGAGGCAGAGGCAGAGGCAGAGGCAGAGGCAGAGGCAGAGGCAGAGGCAGAGGCAGAAGTCGGCGGGATAAGAAATTCGCGGCGGTTCGCTCACATTCTTATCTGCAAGTAGAAGGATAGATCGCAATTTGTGAGGGGGCCACACTGCGACATGATGACGCTCGTAGCTTGGCGACTTTCAGGAACTGTTTTGTACCTTATGCTTCCAACCACATAGAGAGTGCAAACTCGATATTTTTGGTGAGGCAAACGCCCGTATGACGAGGCACTTACCGACAAGCGCCCGCGCTCACCTCAACCCGCAGAATCTTCGAGTACTCCTCGCGATAGAAGAGCACGGCAGTCTATCCCGCGCGGCACGGCAGGTGAATCTAGTGCCCTCAGCGGTTAGCCGCCGCGTCACTGAGCTTGAGCAAAGCCTGGGGACACAGTTACTCAGGCGGTCAGCGCATTCGGCGGAGTTCACCGCAGCGGGTCGAACAGTGCTCTCACGCGCGCGCGCAATCCTCGGAGAGATGGATGCGCTCGCTGTTGACCTTGCGGCGTTATCTGCAGGAACTCGGTAAGTGTCCGAGCATCCCCGTGCTTGACGGGCTCGTCGCTTTCCGCCCTCAGACGTCCAGTACGTGCCTGAGGGCGCCGTAGGGCACGCTCCAGGAGTTGCCGTCGCCGGTGGAGACGGTGGCCGTCTTGGGATTGCAGCGCGTGATCACACCCACATGGACCTGCAGGTGGCGATCCGTGAAGGAGATCTTCTGGCCGCGGTGGAAGTCCGCCCGCGTGGGTCGCGGTGGGCTTGGCTCTGTCGCCGCGGCGGCCGTCTGCGGCCTGTCACCCGGCATGGGCGGCTCGATCGCCGCGTAGGGCAGCCTCCACTGCCCTCGCACCTCGGTGCCCTCCAGGGTCACCTGCGTGTCGCGCATCTCGATGACCCGTCCCAGCCGCATCTTGTCGTGGCGATCGTCGTAGAAGCGCACCACCTGCCCCAGGTGCAGGTCCCGGCGGATAGCCACGATGCGCCGCGGGTCCGTCAGCAGCCTCTCGACCACCGCCGCCAGCTGGTACAGCTGCAGGCTCGTGGCGCGGCCCAGAGACTCGATCAGCGCCACGTCCTGCATCGGCGGTGCCCGCTCGCTCATGCTGCCGGCTTCCAATGCATGGGCAGCAACTCGTGCAGCCGGTCCTGGCGATGGCCGTTGATCCTCTCCAGCACGTCACGCAGGTAGGCGTACGGCTCCACCCCGTTGAGCTTGGCCGTCTCGATCAGGCTGAAGGCCACGGCCGCAGCCTGCCCACCGCGCTCGGAGCCGGCGAACAGCCAGTTCTTCCTGGACAGCACCACCGGCTTCAGCGCTCGCTCGCTCCAGTTGTTGTCCGCCTCCAGGATGCCGTGCTCCACGAAGGTGTTCAGCGCCTGCCAGTTGCTCAGCGCGTAGCCGAAGGCCTGCCCCAGCGGCGACTTGGGCAGCAGCGTGGGCGCATGCCCGGCCAGCCAGCTGTGGAACTGCTGCATCAGCGGCCTGGTCTGCTGCTGGCGCACTTGCAGGGGTCTCCTCGTTTTCAGTGCAATAAGTGACGGTACGAAAAGCTAGCACTGGCGCGGAGGTGGTGTTGGTAGATCGTTGATTTCATTGACTTTCCTGTTCACTTTCAAATCTGCGATTCGTGGCGTCAAACCGTGGTCGGTTTCATCCATTGGTGCCAGTTATCGATGCATTTGGCCGCGAAGGCAGGATTTGGTCAGCATAGCGGTCAACCGGGAAGCGAAACACACCCCGCAAGTTGATGCTCTCCAGCCTGGTGGGCGCAATCTTCCCGATCAGTTCCGGTGGAATGACCTGGCGGCGGTTCGACCAGCGATCCAGGACCGCCTGCATCTGTGAGGTATTCCACGCCATCACGATGTTGGCCATCAGGCTCAACGCATCGGCCACAGCCTGCATTTCATCGACACGTTTGGCCTGCGCCGGGCTGATCCGGCCGGTATAAATGGCGCGCTTGAGGGCGTTAACAGCCTCGCCCCGATTGAGCACCCGGCGCAACTCGTTCCTGAAAGCGTCCTTGACAAAGTAGTCAGCCAAAAACGCCGTACGCAGCAACCGCCCCAATTGCACGCCAGCCTCATAGATTGGATCGCCCTGGGCGGCAGAACCGAACCGCGCAAGAGCTGCCACCGCACTGGCATGTCCGCTCATGACCGAGGCTGCCAGGTGCACCAGACTATCCCAATGCTTTTCGATCAAAGCGACGTCGACATTGGCTTCGCACACCGCAGCGATTTCTGCGGGCACTTTGGTGCCGCGTGGCACAAAGAGGTGGCGCTGTTTGAGTTCCTTCAACCGCGGGCAAAGATCAAAACCAAGCAAACGGGCATGTGACATGGCAAAGTCGGTGTAGCCATGGGTATCCACAGCAAGCTGGCTGGTCTCCAGCTTTTCTTGGCGGATGACACCTTCAATGGCCACGCCCGCCTGGCGCTCATTGAGCACAAAGGGCTGCGCATGGAAGATGCCCCACCGGTCTTTTACATGGGAGTAGATTCCAATGGAAGGTGTGTTGCGCCGAGGATCAAGCCGGGCTTGCCACACCCGTTTGGTGGTCTCCATGGTCATCATGTCAGAAGATGCCAAATCGGACCGCCCCCAGGTGGCGGCAATCGGGTGTCGCTGCATGAATTCCAGCACAGCCTGGCAGGCCTGGCTCAGACGCCGTTCGTCCCGCGCCCAGCGCATGGCCTGGCGAATGCTGGTGGCAGACAATTGCGGAATCATGCGCGCGCATTCGACCGCAGTCAGACTGGTGCCGTGGGCCATGATGCCGGCATAGACCATCAGCAGCTCGTCGGTAGAGCGCGGCTCACGTCCGAGCATGATCCAGCTAAAGCGCACCTGGGCGTCAACGGCCAGAATCACTTCCGGCAATTGAACCTCACCGATGCGGTGATCCAAAGCCGCGCGCAGCTTGGTCACTTCTGGGTCTTCGTCCTCTGCGGGCAATGGCGACAAATGGAGTTCATCATCCACGCGCAGTACGCCACTGCGGGCTGCAGCGGCCACCGCATCGACACCGGCAGTTACTCTGGCCAGCAAAGGCTTCAAGAAAGTGGCAGCCTTGCTGGGTAACGATAGACGGGCATAGTGTTTCTTGGACTCTGCCTGCCAACGCTCGTCCGTGAAGAACAAGCGCGCACGACCCCGAAAGCTCAGGCTGTGCTCAATCCAGACCGAGCCATTGCGCACCGCGCGGCGCAGGGCAAACAGGGTGGCCACCTCCAACGCCTGAAACGCCCGTTCCCGGTCTGGGCTGGAGATCGAAACCTGCCAGATCATTCCCAGACTTGGTGCCACCACTTCAACTGGCAGCTTTCTGGATCCTTTGAGATATAAACCTAGAAACGGCAGTTGAGCCATGACGTGAACGCAGAAAATCGTTTGCTGGCAGGAACTTATGGCTGTTCATGGCAGCTGCGGAGCAGTTCCAAATGGGTGAGTCCAGGCCGCGCCGATTAGCCCTCCTGCCTCAAGCACTTGGGCGATTTTTGGTGCCGCAACTGCCGTTTCTAGGATAAAGCTTGCAGCTTGGCAAGGTACTCGATGGCAGGATGCTCGCCGGTGGCCTGCCAGGGCAGCTTTGCAATGGCGACGAGCAACGACCGCACGGGGCGAATTCCATCAATCAATCCCTCGCGGACCAGGGAGGCCCTGCTCGGTGGTTTGCGTTTCTGGGTTTCGGTGATCAAGGCTTCAAGACGGGCACGCAACTCAGCATCTGGCACCGCACCTTGCGCGCTCAAGGCAACAAGTTCGCCGAGCAGCGTTTTGTACATTGCGGCCCAATTGACGGTAGCGGGGACATCGGCGGCAGCCTGACGCCACAGATCGGCGATCCGGCGCTGCACCATAAGGATCAACTGGTCTGTGGTGGTGAACAGGCAATACCGAAGAAAGCATGCGACCTCCACGGTGCGCGCTGGCTCTTTGATCTTGGCTCCGGCTGAGGGCGGCCTGGAGACAAGTCGGCGCGCGTAGCGGCGCAAGATGAGATCGGGGATGTCTGCCAGGTGCTTATGAACGTCCAGCGTGTAAAGCAGGTCGATGCGCTCCAGTACCTCGCTGATTTGGCGGGTTGAGTGTTTCGCCGGTGCAGCCCATAGCCAACTCTGCTGGGTTTGTCCATCTGGGCGCAGCTCTGAAACTGAGGCTCGCCAGCGATCAAGTGTTGCTGGATCAACGCTGGCGGCGATGGCGGTGCCTGTTTCAACTTCAAGCTGGGCAAGTGCCGCCGCAATCAGTGTCCGAATTGCCCGCTCGTGCACGATCACCAGCTTGTTCTTGTACAGCCATTGACGCGCCCGCACGAGTAGCTGATCGCGGTCGGCGCAGCGCGCCACTTCGTCGCGCAGTTCACGTACCAGTGAGCGGCGCTGGTGCTCGCTCATCCACTGGAATCCAAGGACCGTGCAGGCTACTTGTTGGTGATCGAATAGCGTGCGCCCGCGTTCATACATGGCTCTCAGCGAGGCGACTTCTGGTGCTGCAATGCCAAGCTCGTTGCCAAGGTGGCGCCACAAGGCTACTGGAATTACCCGAAAGGCACCGAGCAAACGCCCACTCATGCGCAGGAAACCAATATGGAGCGCCAGACCAAGCTTGTGGGAATCACCTCGGCGTGCATTGATTGCGTCGCGCTCGGCACCATCGAAGGTGAAAAATGCCTTCATCTCGAATCGCTGATATCGCGGGGGAGCCCACGCATCCCCAAAAAACGTTGTGTGCCAACCCTGCATCGTGAACCTCAAAAGTGGGAGGCCACCATACCCGTTTACAAAGCGAACAGGAAAGTCAATGAAATCAACGGTCTACCCAGACCACCCCCGCGCCAGTGCTAGCTTTGCGTACCGTCACTTATTGCACTGAAAACGAGGAGACCCCTTATAAGCGAAATCGTGTCAAGGCCGTTGGTGACAGAATCCACCAACCTGGTGGATCTGCCTGTCACCATCAACGCCCGCGCCCCTTGTCCTCTGCCCTGCCCTGCTCCGGGCTTGGCTTCCCTGGCTGCTGCGTCTGCTCGACGCCCTGCCCGCCCTGCTGCACCGTGGCCCGCTGCAACGCCTCGACCTGCTCGGCGTGCCGCGTCTTGATCGGCGGCATCTGCTTGACGAACTGGACAACCTCGACCGCTAGGCGCTTGTCGTCCTGGTCGCCGGTTGCCAGCGCCCGCGCCACCGTGCCGAAATCGTGCTGCACGCTCTTGCGCTGCGCGATGATGTTGTCGTGCGCCGGGTTGACGTGCTTGCGCCCTGCCCTTGCCTCCAGCTCGGCCGCCTCACGCTGCGAGGCGGACACGCGGGCCGGTGCCTTGCGCCTGCCTTTGGCGTGTTCTCGGTCGATGTGGCGGACGGCCTGCTTCTCGGCCTTCTGCACCACGCCCCGCACCTTCCTGGGCGTTGCGTTGGCCTCGATGCCCTGCTCCCGCAACTTCTCGGCGAACGTCTCGCGCCAGTGCTGCAAGTCGGCCTTGCGCGGGTTGAGCCTCACGCCGTCCAGGTCAACAGCCTTGACGGCTAGGTGAACGTGCGGGTGCTTCTCGTCGTCGTGTGCGGCAAAAACGTACTGGTGATTGCCGAACAGCTCGGACGCGAAGGCGCGGGCTGCATTCTTCACCGAAGCCCGGTCGGTGCCGGGCGGCATGGACAGCACGATGTTGAACGCCTCGCGCTTCTTGCCATCCTCGTAGGGGATGCCACCGCCGCGCCAGTCGTCGCGGACAGCTCGCACGTCTTCCTTGCCCTGGTGAACCCTGCCCTGCTCGTCCTCCAGCTCGACGGCCCCGTTCCGCGATATGTAGTCCATGTGCGCCTTGATGCTGCGCATGTCCTTACCGCCGCCCGAAATCTTCACCATGACTTCGGGAGCCTTGCGCACGGTCGCTGCCAGCTTTTCACGCCCGGCCGGCCTCTTGGTCGGCGCGGCCTTGGCATAGCGCCCGCCCGCGATGTTCTTACCCTTGCGGCCCTGGACGCGGCCGTAATCCGCGCGTTCGCCCCAATCCTTGATAACGCCGTCAATCTCACGCTTCGCCATCGCCGGCCCCTTTCACCTGGATGCCCCAACGGCTAAGGCTGGCGTCCTGTACGGCCGCCACCTTATCGGTATGCCGGTAGATGTACGTCGCCAGCTTCTCTATCTGCTCGGTCTTGATGTTCGCCGGCTTGCCTTCGTTCAACCGCTTGGCGATCTGGTTCAGATTCCGACCGATAGCCCGAAGCTGGTAGGACGACTCCCATAGGGCTTTCGTCGTCTCCATCGTGAACTGCGGTTCGTGCGTGAGGCTCGCGCGCACGCAGTTGATAACCCAACGCTGCGGCGAACAGCCCTCGGCCTCGGAACGGGCCGTGATGCCCTGGAACTCGGTCGGAGTGAAACGGACTTCAAGGCGTTCTTTCGGCCCGTCGTCCGGCTCGCCCTCGGTTTGCTCTGCAATCCAGCGGCGAACGTCGGGAGGCATGTCGTCCTGGATGATGTAGCGCATCAGCGCCCGCATCACCACGGACGGATTCTTGTCTTGCTTGGCGCAATGCTCGTCCCATTGCGCCTTCAACGGAGCGGGTACGCGAAGACGATATACGTAGCTATCTCGTGTCGCCCCAATCTCGGCCTTGCGCGGCATAGGTGCCTCCTAATCGGGGTGGGGGGGTCAATGTGCAAACGTAGTGTAGCACACACTACCGGCGTTAGCCTATCCTGCATTAGCCCACACCCCCCCACACTCTTTTCGTCATGACGAAGTTTTGGCCCTCTTTTGTCGGGAAACGCGGTCTTGCACCCGACACTCACGGAAGAATTTCGTGATGGGAACGAAAAAGCCGCCTTACGGCGGCTTTTGCTTGGCATCGAAACGTGGCCTACAGCGGTGAACAAGTTCGCCCGGTCAGTCGGACACCCTCTTTCAATCCGTGCGCCTGGAACTGCCCTCGTGCAAGTTCCAGCGCGTCGGATGCTGGCTTGATCGAGAAATGGTAGTCGTCGGTTTCCGGCTGCATGTCCTCGATGGCAAACAAAAGCCCCGTGTCGTCAAAGAACCCGATGGACAAAGGAACGCGGGTATCTCGCATCCAGAACACGCGCGGTTCCGCCTTCGCCCAGGTGAACAACATGCCTCGGCCTACGTCGTCACGCTTGGCAAGTCCCCTCGCCTGCTGCTCGACTGTTTTCGCAACGGGCACGCCCGCCAGGGTCGTGCCGTTGGAAAAGTGAAGGTCGCAGGCTTCCCCCGGCTGCGCTGCGTGGGCTTGCTGTCTGCCGACAGCAAACGCCACGGCCAGCCCGCAGACGATCAGCGCGGCCAGGACAGCCCAGGCACGGCCGGGCCACGATGTAGCACGCCGCCCCCTTCCGCCCTTGCGGGCGGGGTGGGGAAAGGCGGCTGCGCCGCTGTGCCGGTTCATTTGTCGCTCTCCGTCAAGAGGTTGATCTTGCAGCGGCCGGCATCGACTTCATCATCGCCGCCGCCATCTTCGTAGCGGATGCGGATCAGGCCGGGCGTGGTCGGCCTACGATTCAGCAGGACAGCCGCCGCGCGCCCTTCGTACTCGACCAGCAACAGCGGCTTTTTCATGGCGTCCGGGTCGGATACGGCCTTGCCACGCGGCCAACTGGTCAACTCGCCCAGGTCGCCGGGTTCAGTGCCGCCCGCGCCCGTGTCGTCGCCATCGGTGCCGCCATCGGTGCCGGGGGTCGCCTTCGGCTTGGCCTTCGGCTCTGTGCCTTGCTTGTCGGTGCCGCCCTGATTGCCGCCCGAAATTTCGTCATGACGAAATTTTTCCGGGTCGCCGTCGCCGCCTTCGGTGCCAGCTCCAGCGCCGCCGCCCGTGTCGGTGCCGCCAGCGTCGGCAGGCGAGGGCAGGGGAGCGACTGGCTTCTTCTTGCCTTTCAGCACGTCGCCCAGGTCGGCCACGCTCCGGCGCGTGATGTCCTCGGCCGTGTCGCACCACTCCTGCACCTGCTCGGGGAACTTCTCGGCGAGTGCGCGCAGCTCGTAGAGAGTCTTCGGCGACGTGCAGCGGCCGGACGTATAGACGGCCTCGATGCAGGCGGGCGCTTCGACCAGTGCAAGCAGCTCGGTGATGGCGTTCGCCGGCTTGCCCAGGCGGCGGGCGACTTCTCCCTTCTTCACGCCTTCGTCCAGCTTGCGCTTGATGAACTTGGCGAGTTCCATCGGGCGCAGCGCGAAGCGTTTTTCGTTCGCGTTCACTTGGTCGAAGTCGTCAAAGTCTTCATCGACAACCACGGGGATGTCTTCGACCTTGGCCCACTCCGAGCCGAGATAGCGCAGCTCGCCGTCGTTGATGATCCACTTGCCGGGCTTCGTCGGGTGCGGCTTCACGGAAATGGGCAGCTTCACGCCCCGTTCCTTGATGTTCTGGCCGATTTCCTCGATTTCCTCCGGCTTCTTCTCGGTGCGCGGCTGGTTCGGATCGGGTTCGATGTCGGTCAGCTTGACGCGCATCGCCTTGCCGTCCGGCTGCGCGGCAGCGGGGCCGGCCGGGACGGGCTTTTCTTCCAGTGCGGACAGGTCAAGGGCCATTACTCAACTCCCATTTGCGTGGCGATCTTGGAGAACACGGGGCGGATGTGCGCCCAGGCTTCGCGGGCGCTGCTCTTGCCGAGCTTCCAGACGGGCAGGCCAGCGGCTTGCGCTTCTGGAATGGCGGTCGTCTTCTTGATGGCGGCAAAGCCGGCACCGAGGGGAATCAGCAGCTTGGCGAAGGCGGCCGACAGGTCGCGCAGGTTCTCGCGCTGGAAGGGGGTCGGCTCCACGATGTTGGGAAGGATGCCGATCAGCTCCAGCTTCTTGTTGATGGTCGCCTTGATCTTGCGAATCCCGATGTTGTCGTGATTCAGCAAGTCGCCGATGCCGTCGATGGCTTCCTGGTTGAGCTGGAGCGGAGACAGCACGAAGTCGCCGACGACGAGGCTCGCCAGTTGGCGAATGTCCGGGTTCGGGTTGGTGTCGATGACGCACACATCGAAGCGGTCGGCAATGTCGGCCAGGAACGTGTAAAGGTTCGTGGCGAACTTGTTGTGCTCGGCGGCCTGCTTCTCCATCTTGATAAGCTCGGCATCGCCGGGCACCAAGACAAAATCAGCGTGCTCGATGCTCGCGGCGTCGGTCTTCGAGGTCAGAAGGCGGCTGCTGGTGATGGCGGACACGGTGGCGAGGCCGCCCGTGCGGATGGCTTTCGACGTGTTGCGTTGGTGGTCGAAGTCGATCACGAGGACGCGCTTTTTCAGCACGTCGGCGAGGTAGTAGGCGAACTGGACGGCGACGGCCGACTTGCCGACTCCGCCTTTCTGGTTCGCAAGAACTAGCGTTTTCATGCCCGGTTACTCCTTCAAGAAATTGCGGACGGTTGTCACTGAGGTTTCAATGCCTTGTTCGCGCAGGAATGCGACGATCTGGCGGATCGTGTAGCCCTTGTCCCGTAGGGTTCGCATGTCCTGGTCGAACGGCTCCAAGACGGTGGCGGCCAGCTTGGGCTTCTCGCGTGCCATGAACGCATCGACGCGCTGCTTCTCGGCCTTCGCCATGAAGCGGTTGCGAACGACGTTCGCCTGCTGCCTGGACATTTCGTGCGCCGCTGCCGCATCGGACAGCGGCACACCTTCGACCAGTAGGGCACGCGCTACACCCAAGGAACGCTCCGACCACTTGCTACACGTCGCAGCGACGCGGGCGAACTCCGCTTCGCTCATCCTTGGGGTGGCGGCCGTCATTCATTGGCCCGCCCGGAACTGTTCGCGCTTCTCCTTGCCCGGAGCGCCGAAAGTGAAGTCCTCCACCACGAAGTTGTAGCCGTACACGTCCTCGCCATCCTTCTGGAAGTTGTTGTTCTCGATGCGGTAGTCAACGATCAGTTGATCGCCCTTCATCGCGTTCTTGGCGATGGCCTCGGCCTTGGCCCGGAAGGCGGTGAACTGGATCGACACCGAGCGTTCGCGCGCCTCGCCGGTTTCCTTGTCCTTGCCGGCGTATTCGTTGGAAATGAGGGTGAAGCGTGCGACGGCGCGATCACCGTTGCCGCTGACGACAACGGCCTTGGCGAGATTGCCCACGAAGACGTTCTTCTGCATGTCGGTTTCTCCTGGTTGAACGGCCGAAGGTGGCCGTGCTCGAAGTATAACACCGAGAAAACAGGAAATGCAACAGGTAGAAAACAACAAGAAAACAACAAGAAACGCGAGCGGCACGCCATCGCACTAGGAAAAACAGCGGTTTCATGCACTCTGACGAAAGCCAGAAAACGAGCGCAGCGCAAAAGGCCGTAAAAGGCCGCCAGAAGGCCGAAGGCGCGGGCGTGTGGGGTAGGGCCACCCAGGGCGAGAACGTGCGTAGGCGGCCCGTCTGCGCGCGCAGGCGATGGTTCAAAGGGGGAAGGGTAGGGTAGGGGGTTCAAGCGTCGAAGACGCCTTTCTCCCCGAAGGGCCGCAGGCCCGCGCGAGGGGAGGTGTGTGATCCGCTCGGCCCGCAGCTCGGCCGGAATGTCCACAATTCCGGGCGCTCCCACTACAGGCAATAAATATTTATAGGAAAGAAAAACCTACAGGCAAAAGCTATAGGGGGATGGGTGCGCGAACGCTCGCAAAGCCTTGTCCTGTAAGGCTTTCCGGCCATCCTGGCCGCGCCGTCTCAAGACAGTTTCAGCGTAGCGGCAAGACAGTTTCAGCGCAGGGCGCAAGATAGATTCATCGCGCCGTTCTGTGGATTGGATACGCAAGCCCTTGATTCGGCTGGCCTTCTTAGGCAAGACAAGTTCATCGTGGATAACTTCGGCCATCAACAGGCTTATCCACAAGCCAGCCGAGGCTAGGGCCGGTTCTGCGCGCGATCCTGGGCGAGTGACAGCAGCGCGTCGGCCACGTCGGCATAGTCTGCGCCCTGGGCTTTCAGCTCGTGCCAGATTTCGGCCTTGCCGGCCGTCCTGGTCACGTAGTCGGCCACGGCCGCGCCCTTGCGGCCGTCGATTCCTGGGCTGTGCTGCGCGATGGCGTCGGCCACGTCCTGGAAGGCGTAGCCCTTGCGGAACATGGCGACGGCGGCCATCCAGTCGGCCCGGCTGGCGTCGAAGTCGCCGCCGAACTGCGTTTTCAGGCTGTGCCATAGGCTGCGATACCACTCGGCCAGCTCTTGGGCCGTCTGCGGCGTCCTGGTCGCGGCCTGGGGCATGTTGCGGGCCTCCCGCTGGACGTGCGCGGCCATGCTGCGGGCTTGCTCGCGCTCGCGCTCGATCACGCCTCGCGCGATCTGCACCAGCTCGGCCGCGCCACTGGCCGGGCGGCCGTTGTAGCTGTCCAGCAGTACGAACGGCGAACGGCCCGCCGCGTCGATGTGTTCGGGCTTGCGGTTGGTGAAGCCGGCCAGCCGGCCGTAGTGCGCCGAGTCGGCGCTATTCGGGTCGCCGCCGTACTCGCGCGCAAGATGGCGGGCCACCTCGCGCCGCACGTCGGCCGGCATGTCGTCGTCCAGCTTGATCCACGCCTGATAGTTGCCCGGACTGGTCTGCACGGTGACGGCGGCAGGGTAGGGGCCGGCCTGGAGCCGGGCCAGCGTGCCCATGCTCAAGTCGTCCACCAGAATGAGCCGGCTCGGCGCGGAGCGCGCCGGGCGAACGTAGATGTCGCAGCCCTTGAAGTTCTCGCGCTTGAGCCAGTCCAGCGACTTCATGATGTCGGCCTCGCTCCACTCCCGATTGAGCATGCCGCGCTCTGCGTGGCGAATGCCGACTTCGTACAGGCTCGCACCCATGCCCTTGAGCTGGCGGGATACGGCGGCGCGGGTTCGGTCGTGCTGCATGCTGTTCTCCTTCGTTGGTGACGCCGGCGAGCTGGCCAGCTCGATGCGCTGTCACCACTACGGCGGGGCCATTGGTGACAAAGTTGGCCAACCTGGTGGATCTTCCTGTCACCACGCGGCCGGGTTCGATTGGTGACGCGGCCGCCCGGGCCTGGCCGCGATCGCGTCACCAATGGCGAAGGTCAAGCCTTCGGCGGGCGCTTCGACTGCGCTGCGGGCTTCAAGGCGGCCAGCAGGGCGGCGTTCTGCGTCTTGACGGCCTCCAGCTCGCCGCGCAGCTTCGCCGCGTCCTCGCGGGCCGTGGCGGCGGCATCGCGGGCTTTGTCGCGCTCGCTCTCGGCCTTGGTCATGCGTTCGGCGCTGCGGTGAACTTCTTCGGCCGCGCGCTTGCGTTGCTCGGCGTGTTGCTCGGCCTCGGCGGTCATCTTCGCGCGCAGGCCGGCCAGCTCGGCATTGCCGGCCGCCAGTTGGCGCAGGGCGTCGTCGCGCTCGCCTTCGGCTTCCTCGGCGCGCACGTCGGCTTGATCGCGGCGGGCCTTGGCCTCGTCGCGTTCTTGGCGCAAGCGGTCGGCGTCCTGGTGCGCTCGATCCAGCTCGGCGCGTAGCTCGGCCGCCCGGTGCTCCGTCTCCTGGGCCTTCTGCTCGGCCAGGGTGGCGCGGCGCTGGCTGTCTTCGTGCTGCGTGCGCAGCTCGGCCAGCTCGCCGGCTTGCTTATGCTGCTGCTCGATGGCGGCGGCGGCCTGGGCTTCCAGCTCGACAATGCGGGCCTGGGCGGCTTCCAGCTCTCCCGTCTGCGCCTCGAAGGCGGCCGACTGCTGCGCCGATAGCTCGGTGAGGTCGGTTTTCTCGGCCTCGAAGGCGGCCCGCGCGGCCTCTAGCGATTCGTTCGCCAGTTGCTGCGCCGTCTCCCAAAGGCTTTGCCCGGCTGTCTGCAAGACGCCGTGCAGCTCTGCCGGCAGCGGCTCGCGGACGGCCTGCACTTGCTTGCGCTGCTTGGCGCGCCATTCCTTCATGGCCTCGACCACGTTGTTCATGCCGGCGCGGCTGAGTTGGCGAACGGCTTCGACGTTCGGGAACTCGCCGTTCGGGCTGGCCGCGTGCAGTTCATCGGCGGCGGCAAAGATGCGTTCTTTGATTTCCTGGTTCAGTGCCATGACTCGGCGCTCCTTTCGTCGTTGTAGTCGTAATAATACTATTACTATTATTACCGCGCAAGGGGTAAAAATGGCCGGGGGTTGCCCGGCCGGTGGGGGGTCAGTGCTCGGCCCGCAGGGCGCGCACCATCGACACCAGCCGGCCAGCTTCTGCGCGCCCCTCGGTCGTCCGGGCGAAGCCTCGGCCGTTCACGAGGACGCGGACACGGTGCAGCAGGTCATAGGTCTGTGCCGCCTGCGTGGTGTTGGTCGTCATCCATTCGAGCGCCATCGCTCCGGCGATCAGGTCATCGACCTGGAAGGGCAGGCCGGCCGCGACGGCATCGAGCGCGGACGCGGCGGCGTCCAGCGCCTTGGCGGTGAATCCATCGGGCAGGGTCATGGTGGTGGTCATGGGTCGTTGCCTCCGTGGCGGGGGTTAGCGTTTGCTGGTGAGGTAGCGGCGGGCGTCTTGCAGCGTGCCGGCGACGTGGTGGACGCGGCCCGACAGGCTGGACAGGCGGGCGGCCAGCTCGTCGTACTCCTTGGCCCGAGCGATGCCGGCGCGGGCTTCGGCAATCTTGGCCGCATCGCATCCGATGTAGTCGCGGCGGCGCGGCTCTCCGTGCTTCTGCGGATACAGCAGATAGAAGTATTTCGGCTCGTCGTTCGCGTCCTTGCGCCAGTGCTCGCTTGCGTACACAAGGCCGGCTTTTTTCAGCTCGGCCATGCGAGCGGACACGGCGGCAATGTCCGCTTCCAATCCCTCGATAAGTGCGGGCAGCTCTCCGGCCAGCTTCATCAGCTCGGCGGTGTGCGCCTTCTTCGTTGCCATTGTTCAACCTCCGAAAATGGCCGCCTTGGCAGCGGCGAGAATCACCGCCAGGGCGGTGGTGCCGACCATCGAAACGGCGACGGTCAGGGCGAAAAACTGGACATAGACAAGGCCAGCTCCAACCGCCATGACGCCGCGCAGGATTGCGGTTGCAGTCTTCACGATCAGGTCGTCGATGATTCGCATGTCATCCTCCTTTCAGGATGGGAAGGCCGGGCTCCCGGCCTTCCTATTGGACACTGCGCCTAGTCCAAAATATACCAGATTGGCTATTACACGTCACCAACTTTGGTAAGCGCATTCAGGGCTTTTTTCACTTCCTGGCCGGCCCAAATGCCGGCGTTGTTCAGTTGGCGAACCCAGGCACCACGGGACGGCGACCACTTGAAGGCGTGGCGCTTCAACAGGGCGCGCGTGGCCTCGTCGGGCTTGCCGGGGAACACGAACATGACGCGGTTTTCCTCGGTGTCCTCGCGGTAGGTGTAGCCCTCGGCCTCCTGCTCTACATCGACACGCTGGCGGCGCTTCTCCAGCTCGGCGATGCGGCCAGCGATGCGGCGGGCGTTCGCGTTGTTGTTGCTCAAGGCGTAGGACGGGAAGCCGACGCGGCCCGCGAAGTCCGGTTTCAGCAGCTCGGCCGCCTGGGCCTCGGTCAAACCCTGGGCCACCAGTGCGGCAATGCGTGTTTCCTCGGTCTTGTGGGTGCGAATGGCCTTGTTCGCGGCCTTCATGCGCTCCTGGGCCTGCTCGACGTTCGCCAGCTCGGCGCGCAGCTTCTCGATGGCGTCCGGGTCGTCACTCGAAATGCCGCCAGTGCCCACGCTCGCCGCTTTCTGCTCGTAGTGCTTGGCCTTGTCTTGCAGGGCGAAGGCTTTGCCATAGGTGGTATGGATGCGGTCACGATAGTTGCGGTCGCGCGTCTCGCTGTGATGGCCGACAAGGATCGGCTGGCCGAAGGGGATCGCCTGGGCCATGTCTCGGGCGCGGTTGTAGGTGCTCGCGCTCTCGGCGCTGGCCTGCTCGGCGCGTTCCTCGTAACGGGCCTTGCGGGCGGCTTGCTTCTGTTCGTATGCGTTCATGGTCTTTGCTCCTGGTAGTTGAGAAGGGGAGCGCCCCGCCTGGGGCACTCCGGGAAGTTGTCAGGCGTTGCGCTTGGCTGCGTCGATCTGCTCCAGCGTCCAGCGGCTGCGGGCTTCGCCTTCGAGGCTGCACGCGGCGAAATAGGCCCGGCTGCGCAGTTCCTCGGCTTTGCGGGTCAGCTCGGCCGCCTCGGCCATCAGCTCGGCGATGTCGTCACGCTTGGCCTGAAGCCCCGTCGCTTCCACGCCCGGCAGCACGTCCACCCACGCCATTACCTTGTTTTTCATCGGCTTCATTCCCCCGGTTTTCTGCTGTTCAACCTCTGCTCTGCTAGATGCTTGAGCCGGCTTTTCAAACTGAACTTGTTGGTGAGTCATGTCGCATTTCTCCTGTGGTGTTGAACCTTGCTCCGCTGAGTGCCTTTCGCCGTGATTGCCCGTAGGTGGGCCGGACAGGACGGCGCGGAAAGGGAGAAACCGGAAGCCGCAGCGCAAGCGAGCGCAGCGAGTGCGAACGGGTGAGGATTTCAGGGCTTGCCCGGCCCTTGGAGCGACGGCATGGCTGGACTACCGTCTAGGGCAGGCGAAAGGTGCGCAGTGGAGCAACGCCACCGGACGATGACGACATGCCACCAAGGGCGGGCGCGGAACGCGAGCGCCCTACGGCCGACGCAGGCGGCACAACCAGACGGCCGCGCCGGCTGCGTAGCGGCAAAGCCGCCTTTCTCCACCGCCAGCGGCGGGGGCAGCGTGCATGAACCAGCCGGCCCGGCTGTGTGCAGTCTGCCGACGTGGCGGCAGTCTGCGGGCTTGTGTGCAGCACGGCGACGTGTCGCGGTGTGCATGGACTGGTTGCCCGCTGCGCGGGCCTACACACCGCCCCCTCCTGCCCTGGGCAGGGTGGGGGAAAGGGCGTCTTCGACGCCGAAGGCGGTCGGGCTTGTTGGTGACGAACATCCCGCCGGCGCCGGCGGGATCTGTCACCACATGAAGGGGAATCGTTGGTGACGCGGCCGAGCTGGCCAGCTCGATGGCGTGTCGCCATCTTGGGGATGGTGACGGGCGAATCCAGCTCGATGGATCTGCCTGTCACCAGACTGGCCGATGGTGACATCGGCCGCGCACCTGGTCGGCCGCGGTGTCACCAGTGGCCGGCCTTTGAATGCTGTCCACATATCCACGGGCCGCGAAGGGTGCCTACTACTCCCGTAGCAGGCCGGTGGGTATGTGGGCAGGAACCCGCCAGTGGTCGGACGGCTGGCCGACGTGGATCACTGGCGGCGGAATTGCACGGGTTTGGTGACAGCCGCAGCGCCTCGATCGCGCGGGCCTGTCGCCATTGGGCATTACCGCACGTTGAAGGAATGGGGCAAAGCCCCATTCTTCATAGAAGGCCGTGTTCGGCGAACGATAGCGTGCTGGAGCCGGCCACAATGATGTGGTCGAGCACGCGCGCGTCTATAAGGCTCAACGCCTCTTTGAGCCGGGCCGTTAGGCGCTTATCAGCTTCGCTAGGTGAAGCGATGCCACTTGGGTGGTTGTGAGTGAAAATGAGCGCGGAAGCGTTCAGCCGCAAGGCGGTTTTCACGATTTCCCGTGGATACACGGACGCGGCATCAATGGTGCCGCTGAACATCTCTTTGTAGGCGATCAGCCGATGTTGGCTGTCGGTGAAAATGACGCCGAACACTTCGTGTTCGATGCCCGCCAGCTTGGCGACCAGGAAGTCTTTGACTGCCTGCGGGCTGCTGAATTGTTGGCCCGGAAGGGCCAGCGAGTCGGCGGCCTTGCGAGCGCCGGCCAGAACCTGGGCGGCGGTGGCAACCTGATATACGCCGTCAGCGTCTCGGACATACAGCGACTCGTCGCTGTTGATGTTGTCGAAAGACAGCTTCATCTGAACCATGTGAAACCTCCGGTTGAACGTAGGGCGGGATTGCCCTTTGCGACCGAAGGCAGCACGCCGCAGCGCAGGCGTCAGGGGTGGAACGGCCGGCAGGCCGCAAGCGGAACGCGCAGCCCTTGACGCCGAGAACGGCGTGATAACCTGAAAGAGAGCAAGCAATCCAAACCCGAACCGCAAAGCGCGTCCGAAAGGGATTGACGCCCGAAGGGGTCGAGACAAGCGCGAAGTGCGCAGGCTCGATGCGAAGCACGAAAGCCCGGCCCCGGCTATGCCGGGGTGAGTAATGTCCTGGTTCTATTCGTGACGAACCAGCCGCCCGGCATCGTCGGAAAACTGCCCGGCCGCAGCATCGCCGAAGGCATTCAGATAAAGTGCGTAAGCCTGTTGCAGCGCCTCGGCCGCTCGGCGCTTTAGCTCCATCTGAACGATGTCCGTCTTTTCCATGCTCATAAGCTCACCGAGCGGAGCATGTTTGACGGTGTAAAAATCTGGATTGATGCGCTCTGACATACCGATACCTTATTCGTGTTGACGATGCCGAAACTGCCACGGCGGAACCGACGACGGGTCGGCCCACAAGCCGCGCCGGCCGGCGCGTGCTTCGTCCTCCAGCGCGAACAGGCTTCGGTCGGTCGCGTATTGGCGATACACCCAGGCCATGCCCTGGCGAACCATTTCGGCGTTGACGTTGACGCCGGAGACATAGACGGTGCCGAGCGCGCGGCCGTAGCGGTCGCGGCCGGCATCGGCGACGGTGACGGACTGGCGGAAGACCAGCGAGGAAAGCGCCTGACGGGAGCGGGTGCCGAAGGCTTGCCGCTTCTCGGCCGCGTCGATCTGCGCGAGGCGCACGCGCACGGGCTGGCGGTCAATCAGCACGTCGATGGTGTCGCCGTCAAGGATGGCGATCACCGGGCCGGCGAAGTCGGCCCGCGCGGCCGAGGCGAAGCCGAGCGTGCAGGCGCAGGCCAGCGCGGCCAGGAACTGGCGGCGGTTCATAGCGGAAGCCGGCGCTGCTTAGGCGCGCTGCTGAACGGCACATGCGGAGGGCTTGGGTACAGCACAAGCCCGTTCGGCGAATCGGCGACTTTCGCCTCGGGATAGACCACCATCACATGCTTCAACTCGCGCAGGAAGGCGCGCTTGAAGTCGCGCAAGCCCTGTTCGTCCATCGCGTAGCCGGCACCGAACTGGCCGGCGAGCGACACCCAGGGAATGGTCGTGCGGCGCGACAAGTAGCTCATGCGGTGCGACAGCCACACATAGATGTCCAGCGCCAGGGGCGACTTTCCGAGCGAGCGCATCGCGCGAACGTCAACCGGCAAGGGGTGCTCGATGCACTCCTTGAAGAACGGTTCGGAAAGCTGGAGATTCGATTGCCATTGCCCGGCCTGCTCGGGGTTCTGCGGTTGCCACCACTCGACGCGATCAGCCAGCAGGACGTTGGACAAGGCCCACGAATCGGCCCCCTCGTAGTGGCACGAAATGACGGCGCTGAAAAGCGTCGTCATGGCGTGTTTCAGGCGCGTGATGTCTCCGCGCTTGCCGCCCGAGCTGTGCATGCCCAGCTCGTCCAGATACTCGGCCAGCGAATTGCCCAGGTGCAAGACGCGCTCGCCGGTTTGCACGGCTTCCGTGCAAACCCAGGTCAGCAGCATGCGCGGCACCGTCCCGAAGGGAAGCCCTTCGGGGTGGGCCGTCATCATCGTGAGCACGAAGTCGCCGTTCTTGCGAACGAAGCGGTATTCGTCCTGCCGCCTGTGCGGCAGCGTAGCGATGGCGAGCGCGCGAGTCATGAAGCCTAGCGTGCCGGCGCTCTTGGCGTCCTCGCGCTCGATGGCAAGGTGGGCTTCGATCAGGTCGCGCACGCGCTCGGGAATCTTGCCGTTGCGGTAGTCGAAGACGGCGCGAATCGGCTTCTCCTTCGCTGTGCGCGCGAGCTTCTTCGCGGGTGCGTTGCTGGCCGGCGTGCCGGCCGCCGCGCTGGACTCGAAGGCCGCTTCGTCGGCCGGGGACGGTAGGCCCAGGAGTTCCGAGGCCGGCGCGGCAGCGTCGGCCGATGCCTTGCGGGCCTCGGCCGTGCGTCGGGCGAGGCTGGCCGCGTCTTCTTCGCTCATGCCTGCGCGCATGAGCGCATCGCGGTAGTCCGTTTCATTGAACGGCGGCGCGGCGCGTGTTCGCCCTGTCGTTGTCGGTTTTCTGCTCAT
>NZ_CP044972.1:4015000-4017500 GCF_010104355.1 Hydrogenophaga sp. PBL-H3 | reverse complement strand
TGGGGAGATCAAGCGACCGGCTTGGGTCTGTAGCTCAGTTGGTTAGAGCACCGTCTTGATAAGGCGGGGGTCGTTGGTTCGAGACCAACCAGACCCACCATCCCCTCCAATGAGTTCAAGACATCCTGGGGGATTAGCTCAGCTGGGAGAGCACCTGCTTTGCAAGCAGGGGGTCGTCGGTTCGATCCCGTCATCCTCCACCACCCAATTCTGGCTGTTCTTTGCAACCACTTGTCTGTTTCAACATCAAAGCATCCTGTCTTCAGGGTGTTTTGATGTTGATCGGTATCTATCGATCAACAGATTGCCTTCGGGTGATCACGGCTGTTCTTTAAAAATTCATAGAGTCGAATCAGCGTTGCTGATGGAAAGCACATATTCGTAAAGGTTTCATGTGCACCGTGCCATCAGCAACAAGAATTTTTGATTGCGTCAACGAATATTCAATTTGATCGAAAGATATGAATTGAAACGGCATAACGCGTCAGGTGAAAGACCTGGCAGACATTTGCTTGATGTGATTTTGTGTTTTACTGGGTTGAACGACTTGGTGAGACGTCAAAGTTATAGGGTCAAGTGAATAAGAGCACGTGGTGGATGCCTTGGCGATGATAGGCGACGAAGGACGTGATAGCCTGCGATAAGCTTCGGGGAGCTGGCAAATAAGCTTTGATCCGGAGATTTCCGAATGGGGAAACCCACCTAGCAGTAGGTATCGCATGATGAATACATAGTCATGCGAGGCGAACCGGGTGAACTGAAACATCTCAGTAGCTCGAGGAAAAGACATCAACCGAGATTCCGAAAGTAGTGGCGAGCGAAATCGGAAGAGCCTGTTAGTGATAGCACAAGACTTAACGGAACGCCTTGGAAAGGGCGGCCATAGCGGGTGATAGCCCCGTACGTGAAAAGACCTGTGTGGTACTGAGCTAACGACAAGTAGGGCGGGACACGAGAAATCCTGTCTGAATATGGGGGGACCATCCTCCAAGGCTAAATACTCATCATCGACCGATAGTGAACAAGTACCGTGAGGGAAAGGCGAAAAGAACCCCGGGAGGGGAGTGAAATAGATCCTGAAACCGCGTGCTTACAAAAAGTAGGAGCCTCGAAAGGGGTGACTGCGTACCTTTTGTATAATGGGTCAGCGACTTACATTCAGTGGCAAGGTTAACCGAATAGGGAAGCCGTAGAGAAATCGAGTCCGAATAGGGCGATTCAGTCGCTGGGTGTAGACCCGAAACCAAGTGATCTATCCATGGCCAGGATGAAGGTGCCGTAACAGGTACTGGAGGTCCGAACCGACTAGTGTTGCAAAACTAGCGGATGAGCTGTGGATAGGGGTGAAAGGCTAAACAAACTTGGAAATAGCTGGTTCTCTCCGAAAACTATTTAGGTAGTGCCTCAAGTATTACCGTCGGGGGTAGAGCACTGTTTTGGCTAGGGGGTCATGGCGACTTACCAAACCAAGGCAAACTCCGAATACTGACGAGTACAGCTTGGGAGACAGAGCACCGGGTGCTAACGTCCGGACTCAAGAGGGAAACAACCCAGACCGCCAGCTAAGGTCCCTAAAACGGGCTAAGTGGGAAACGAAGTGGGAAGGCTAAAACAGTCAGGATGTTGGCTTAGAAGCAGCCATCATTTAAAGAAAGCGTAATAGCTCACTGATCGAGTCGTCCTGCGCGGAAGATGTAACGGGGCTAAGCCAGTTACCGAAGCTGCGGATTTGCAATTTATTGCAAGTGGTAGGAGAGCGTTCTGTAAGCCTGTGAAGGTGTCTTGTAAAGGATGCTGGAGGTATCAGAAGTGCGAATGCTGACATGAGTAGCGTTAAAGGGGGTGAAAAGCCCCCTCGCCGTAAGCGCAAGGTTTCCTACGCAACGTTCATCGGCGTAGGGTGAGTCGGCCCCTAAGGCGAGGCAGAGATGCGTAGCTGATGGGAAACAGGTCAATATTCCTGTACCGATTACAAGTGCGATGTGGGGACGGATCTTAATAGGTTATCCGGCTGTTGGATGTGCCGGTTTAGACAGATGTAGGCGACACGTAGGCAAATCCGCGTGTCATATACCGAGGCTGTTGATCGAGCGAGCTTGCTCGCGAAGTAACTGAACGAGGTCCCAGGAAAAGCCACTAAGCTTCAGCTTGTAATTGACCGTACCGCAAACCGACACTGGTGCGCGAGATGAGTATTCTAAGGCGCTTGAGAGAACTCAGGAGAAGGAACTCGGCAAATTGACACCGTAACTTCGGAAGAAGGTGTGCCCTAGTAGTGTGATGAGAACATCTGAGCACGAATGGGTTGCAAAAAATTGGTGGCTGCGACTGTTTATTAAAAACACAGCACTCTGCAAACACGAAAGTGGACGTATAGGGTGTGACGCCTGCCCGGTGCTGGAAGATTAATTGATGGGGTGCAAGCTCTTGATCGAAGTCCCAGTAAACGGCGGCCGTAACTATAACGGTCCTAAGGTAGCGAAATTCCTTGTCGGGTAAG